>JADFGU010000182.1 GCA_022567535.1 Planctomycetota bacterium
GACGTTGCTCGCGCCCTAGCCCCCGATGGGGCGGGGGGCGTGATGGTCGCGGGATACACATCGGGCAGCCTGGGCGGGCCGAATGCGGGCTCTGAGGACGCCTTCCTGGCACGTTACGACAGCGCGGGCGACCGACTCTGGATCCACCAGTTCGGCACGAGCGAAAACGACCGGGCCTGGGCCCTTGCGCCCGACGGTGCGGGGGGTGTGATGGTCGCGGGATTCACACTCGGCAGCCTGGGCGGGCCGAACGCGGGTCGCCTTGACGCCTTCTTGGCCCGCTACGACAGCGCGGGCAACCGGCTCTGGATCCGCCAGTTCGGCACGAGCACCTGGGATGTAGCCAACGCCCTGGCGCCCGACGGCGCGGGCGGCGTGCTGGTCGCGGGATACACATCGGGCAGCCTGGGCGGGCCGAATGCGGGCAGCGCCGACGCCTTCCTGGCCCGCTATGACAACGCGGGGAATCAACTCTGGATTCGCCAGTTCGGCACGAGCCAGTACGACGAGGCCCGCGCCCTTGCGCCCGATGGCGAGGGGGGCGTGATCGTCGCGGGATTCACATATGGCAGCCTGGGCGGGCCGAACGCGGGTCGCCTTGACGCCTTCCTGGCCCGCTACGACAGCGCGGGCCAGCGGCTCTGGATCGACCAGCTCGGAACGAGCAGCGCCGAACAGGCGCGCGCCCTTGCCTCCGACGGCGCGGGGGGCGTGATGGTCGCGGGGGAAACATGGGGCAGCCTGGGCGGGCCGAACGCGGGCGGGGCCGACGTCTTCCTTGCACGCTACGAGATCGACTCGTGCTACGCCGACTGCGACCAGTCCGGCATGCTGGACATCTTCGACTTCCTCTGCTTCCAGAACAGCTTCGTACTCGGCGAGCCGTACGCCTGCGACTGCGATCCCGACCCGGCCTGCGACATCTTCGACTTCCTCTGCTTCCAGAATGCCTTCGTCGCCGGGTGTCCGTAAGCAGAAGCGACGCAGCGACGTAGCGACGAAGGGGGGGAGACGGAGTGACAAACAGAGCCCCCTTCGCGAGCAGGGGGTCCTCTCCGCCTGCCATTTGCTGGGAGAGACGAAGTGGCGAAGTGATGTAGTGGCGGCGCACGGAGCAAGGCCCTTGACCGTCGGTCGCACCCGATCCCGCTGCTACCTGATCTGCGGGTAGCGCCGGATGGACTCCCACTTGGCGGCCAGCTTCTCGTTGCGTTTCAGCACCTTGGGCGCGTCGTGGGCCACCGCCATCTCGACGCTCGTGACCACGATCGGAAACCAGTCCTTGAACCACCCTTCCGCCCGGCGCGCCGAGCGCACGACCTGCCTCGGGTTGGTCAGCATCTCGTACCGATACCCCTCCGCTTCCAGCCGTTGCTGAATGACGTTGATCGGCACGGTCTTCCGTCCAGCCATCACGAACCCCTTTCGCCGCTATTCTACCGGGACACACGCGGGACGCCGAGTCTGAGTCCGCGAAGGCTCGGATCACGCTGGGGAACAGATGTATCCGAGCCTTCGCCCGCAGCGGGCTCAGACTCGGCGTCAACGGGCTCAGACGCGGCGTCAACGGGCTCCGACTCGGCGTCGGTTTCGGTGCGGGCGCGAGTCGTTGCGTGGAACCGCTCCGGCGGCGAGGGTGGCCCGTAGCCCACATCGCTCCCTATGATTTCGCCTCGTGTGAGAGACGCCCCGAGCCGATCCATACTCCAGCGTTCCGATTCGAGCCAAGAGGATCCGCCTTGACCCACGTGATCGCCGAACCCTGCATAGGCACCAAGGACACGTCCTGCGTGGACGTCTGCCCCGTCGACTGCATCCACCCCACCAAGGACGATCCCGATTTCGAGACCGCCGACATGCTCTACATCGAGCCGGACACCTGCATTGACTGCGGGCTGTGCATCGACGAGTGCCCGGTCAAGGCCATCTTCACCGAGGAAGACGTGCCCGAAGAGTGGAGCCGATACACCCAGATCAACCTGGACTACTTCGAGAAGCAGCAGGCGTAGCGCTGGCACTGCGCGCCCGAATCCACTGCCCGCCCATCCTCAAATGAGATGTCGCGTCAATGCGGGTGCTGGACGCCGAGTCTGAGTCCGCGAAGGCTCGAATCGCTTCAATGACAACCATGTGCGCGTGATCCGAGCCTTCGCCCGTGGCGGGCTCAGACTCGGCGTCCGTAGTGAACGAGCCCTGGGCGCGAGCACAGGGTGCTGGACGTGCCGGATACGCAATACTCTCCGCTCGCGCGGAGGGCTCGTCATCAGACTCGGCATCCGTTCAGAGGCGAACGCGGCGCTGGGGGTCGCGGCGCGCCGTGCCGTCAATCGCTGAGCAGGTTGGCGAGCAGGCGGACGCCGAAGCCCGTTGGGCCTGCGATGAACGGGCCGGCGTCCTTATCCGTCTCGTGCACGCCGGCGATATCTATGTGGGCCCAGGGGACTTTGCCCTTGACGAAGTAGCTGAGGAACGCGGCGCCCTGGATGGGGTGGGCCTCGCGGACGGGCGCGGAGTTGAGGATGTCGGCGATGGGCGACTTCATCATCGTGCGATAGTCCTCGTGGTGGGGCAGGCGCCAGACGCGCTCGCCCGCACCGGCCGCGGCACACTCGATCCGCCCGCGCAATTCATCATCGTCGCACCAGAGCCCGGCGTACACCTTGCCCAGCGCCACCACCACGCCGCCCGTCAGCGTCGCCAGGTCCACGATGAACGCGGGATTCTCCTTGTCGCACGCCCAGCACAGCCCGTCGGCCAGCACCAGCCGCCCCTCCGCGTCCGTGTTCGTCACCTCGACCGTCACGCCGTTGCGGAACGTGATGACGTCGTCGGGGCGGTAGGCCTCGTCGCTGATGGCGTTCTCAGCCGAGACCAGCAGCCCGACGACGGGGCGACCGGGCCTGACGACCGTGGCGATGGCGTGCATCGCGCCCAGGACCGCGCACCCGCCGTCCTTGTCGCGCTTCATGCCCTTCATACCGCCGCTGATCTTGATGCTCAACCCGCCCGAGTCGTACGTCATGGACTTGCCCAGCAGCACGGCCGGCTTGGCGTTCTTGCCGCCACCCTCGGGCGTGTATTCGAGCCGGATCAGGCAGGGCTCATTCTCCGAGGCCTTGCCGACGTTGATGAGCCCCTGGAGCTGCTCGCGTTCCAAGGCCGCCCCCTTGATGACCGTGCACTTGAGCCCGGTCTCCCGCGCCATCTTCTTCGCCTGGTCGGCCAGGTAGAGCGGTGTGCAGATGTTGGGTGGTGTCTGGCTGAGCGTGCGCGCGATGTTGGTCGACTCGGCCAGCGCGAGCCCGCGCTTCATGCCGTCGCTGAACGCTGTGTCGGCGCATTGAAGACTCAGCGTCGCGAGCGCTTTGCCCTTGGTGGCCGAGCCGCGAAACTGCTCGCAACTCCAGCCGATGAGCCCGGCGCCCTCGCCGAAGGCCTTGCCCGCCGCGCGAGGATCGATGTCGCTCGCCTGGATCGGCCCGATGAGATTCACTTCGGCGGCTTTGTCCCTGGTGAGCGCCAGCCGCCGCGCTGCCGCCGCCGCGACCGCCCGCATCGATCCCGCCTCGAACGAGCCCTTGCTTCCCAGCCCGACGAGCAGCACGCGTTTGAAGGCGCCCGCGCCCGGCACATCGACGACCCGCCCCAGCTCGCCCGTGGCCTCGGGCGACGTGGCTGCCCTGGCGACCGCCCCCGCCCGCGCGCTCCGGGCCGACGCTTTGTCCAGCCCCTTGCCCTTGAAGTGGCCGACGATCAGGACGCTGGGCCTGGATCGACTCGCGATTCTCACAGACTTGAACATCACTGCTCTCCTGCCGGCACGCCCCCGCGGCTCGGCAGTGTAGCGAATCGGGCGGGCGCAGTCCGGCGGACACCGAGTCTGAGCCCGTTGACGCCGAGTCTGAGCCCGACGACGCCGAGTCTGAGCCCGCTTCGGGCGAAGGCTCGGATACCTCTGTTCCCCAGCGTGATCCGAGCCTTCGCGGACTCAGACTCGGCGTCCTTCCACGCGTCTCGATACTCCGTCTGATCTGAGGACGCTCTACACTCTCTCATGGCCGACCGTGCCGACAGCGAGCGATCCACGCCCGGCCCGGACGCGATTCACGCGCCGTGGCGGCTGGCGTATCTGGAATCGCTCGGCCAGGCGTCGGTCCAGGGCACCGACGAAGCGCTCGACTCCGGCAGCTTTCTGCGCGATTATTGGCTGGCGCCAGAGCATGACGGGCCCAACCACGTGATCGTCCGCACCGGCCTCGGCATCATCGTGCTCAACAAGTTTCCGTACTCGAACGGGCATCTGCTCGCGGCCCTGGGCGAGGCCCGCCCGTCGCTTTTCGACTATGAGCCCGATCAGCGCGCGGCGCTATGGCGGCTCACCGAGCTGGCTGCGGACCTGATGGAGCGAACGCTCCAGCCGCAGGGTATCAACATCGGGATCAATCAGGGCCGTGCCGCGGGCGCCGGCATACCCGGCCATCTGCACGTGCACATCGTCCCGCGCTGGATCGGCGACGTGAACTTCATCACGACCGTGGGCCGCATCCGCGTGATCCCCGCCGCGCTCGACGCCATGGCCGAGCGATACCGCAGGGTCTGGGCGACGCTGAATACACCGTAAGCACTCGGGAAGGCGCGCCCATTACGAGCCGCGACCGGGAGGGAGCGGGGTCGGGCGGAGTTCACGCGAAGATACAGGTCCTTCGCGGGTGCGCAGAGTTTGCTTTGTTGCGTGTGCGAAGACCGCTTCCTACCGGGCGCGGCTCGTATAGGACCCGGGCGCGGCTCGTGCGGAGACGGACGGATCCGTGCATCGCTTGCGCCGGCGCGTGCATTACGAGCCGCGACTGGCAAGGAGCGGGGGCTTGGGTTGATTGCCTACGCCGCCATGCGCGCCCGGCACCGCAGCCCGATGCGGTACCCGCCTGGCATCGGCTCGCAGCGTGCAACGACGCCCGCGTACACCGCGGTGCGCGGGTCGTTCGCGTACAACTCGACGCAGGTTCCCACCGACGCGCGCAGAGGCGAGACGAACCCGACTCCCATGTCGCTGGCGTCCACCAGCTCGATGCGCGTGAGCATGCCCGAGCCGGTGTCGGCCGCCAGGGCCGCGGTCAAAGCACCTCGCGCCTTCTCACGCGGGCACGAGCGGCGCTCGAGCGGGATCGGGTCCAGAGAATCGTCCGGCTGGTATGGCTCTGCGATCGGCACGAGTGACTCCCCTGCTGGGTGCTGCCGGCTGGGATATCGGTCGGTCGCGGGGTGGGCTTTATGGGG
>JADFGU010000009.1 GCA_022567535.1 Planctomycetota bacterium
GCTGCGCGGGACGTTTGCCAATGTCCGCGTCAAGAACCGCATCGCCATGGACACGAGCACGGGAGATCAGCCCGAGGGCGGATGGACGCGCGACTTCACGCTGGGCATGACACTCGCCGAGGCGCCGATCGCGTACATCTACGACGCGGCGATGAACTACAAGCAGGCCGAGACGCCGCTGGTCGTGATCGCGGGCAAGGACTACGGCATGGGTTCCAGCCGGGACTGGGCGGCCAAGGGGACGCTGCTCTTGGGCGTGCGCGCGGTGATCGCGGAGAGTTTCGAGCGGATCCACCGGAGCAACCTCGTGTTCATGGGCGTGCTGCCGCTGGAGTTTGCGGGCGGCGAGACTGCGGCGACCCTCGTCCTCGTCGGCGACGAGACGTTCGACATCGCGTTGCCCACATCGTTTGAGCCCAGGGCCGAGGTGACGGTTGTCGCCACCAGGCCCGACGGCACGACGGTTTCGTTCACCTGCATGAGCCGCATCGACACGCCCATCGAGATCGAGTACTACCGTCACGGCGGGATTCTGCAAACGGTGATTCGGAAGAAGCTGAACGAATCGCGGCAGTTGGCGTAGGGTTCTGCGGACGGCCTATCAGGTACGTCGGATCTCCGAGCCGACTCTTCGGTGGGCCGGCCCTCCGAGTGACCGTTCAGCGTGTGCGCCGCGGTGCCGCTGCCAACTCGCCTGTCAGTGCAGTGGACGTACCCCAGGACACTGGCGGACAAGCCGCCAGTGGCACCCGGCGCTTTACCACACGAATTGCCCGAATAGGATGCAGACATGGATGTACTTGATCGACTCCAAAGATGGTTCGAGGAAAACTGTAACGGCGAGTGGGAGCACGGAAACGGCGTTCGAATCGAGACAATTGACAACCCCGGATGGCATGTAAGAATCTTGCTCGAAGACACGGATTTGGAGACACTCGAGTTTTCTGAGGTTGACGAGCGATTTCGTGGCGAACGTGATTGGGTTATCTGCCAAAAGAAAGGCCCCGAATTCCATGGCCATGGCGGTGCTGGGAATCTCAAGGAGATTCTGGTGATCTTCCTTGAGTGGGCGGACGCATCGCTCTCTTAAGCGGCTGCGACCGCCGGGTGCCACTAGCAGCTCGCCCGCCAGTGTGTTCGACCTTGCCCGAGCCACTTGCGGAGGTTCAACTGTGGCATTGTGTGCGAGTGATCGTGGACCCCCGACTGCCGTCGGGGGCTCTGTTGGATTGGGAATCTCAATCACGCGACCGCCGCTGTTCGGCTCGGCTGAAGCGGAGGATGGCTTCGAAGACGTCGGCGATGCTGGCTTCACTCAGATTTCTTTCGCGACCCCATTGCTGGCGGGCTTCGAGTAATGACTTTTCGCGGGCGGGGTCGTGGACGCCTTGGCCGTGCTGGGCTTTGGTGTGGCGGGCGCGGCGCGAGAGTGTGGCGCGGCGGGCGAGCAGTTCGACGAGTTCACGATCGAGTTCGTCGATGAGGTCGCGTGTTTCCAGAAGCTCAGGCGGTGTGGCGGTCGGTGCGGGGATCTCGAGCGCGTGCTCGGGGTCCGACGCGTAGGTGTCGTCGGCGAGTTGACGGTGAATGAGCGAGAGTGCATCGATCAGCCGCTCGCGCGAGTCAGCGGCGAACGGGTTGGTGGTCTCGATGGCGTAGAACAGGTGCCCGGCGTCAGAGCGCACCGTCTCGATCGTCGTGTTCATGGCGGCGAACGAAGGCGGCGTGGGTTTGTCGCTTTGCCCCGCACCAATCGCAAGCATGCCCTTGGCGATAAAGAATGCCATAGCGTGCGTGTCGGCCATGAGGCGATCGTGCTCGTCGGCGTCCTGCTCCGTCACCTCACAGCCGATGCGCTCGTAGAAGGCTCGGGCTCGCGAGGCGGCGTTGGGATGTATGGGGTTCGGGCAGACGACGGCGCGAAGCGGGGTCTCGCCACGCGCGATGCTGGCCGGGCCGAAGAGCGGGTGGGTGGCGACCCAGGGAATGTCGGCCCCCAGCAGGCTCGTCATGGCGTCGATCGAAGGTCGTTTGACACTCGCGACATCGAGGACCAGATGGTCGGGTGTGAGATGCGGGCGAAGATCGGCCAGCGCTGCATGAAACGCGGCGATGGGGACGGCTGGGATGACGAGATCGCAGCGCCGGGCGAGTTGGGCCAACGACGCGGCGCGGAGTTCGCCGGGAACCGGGGCGACGGGATCAAGAGCGTGGACGGAGAGGTCGGCGTCGAGGATGAGTTCGGCGAGGGCGCGGCCGAAGTGACCATACCCGAGCAGGCCGACGGATCCGGGCGGGGTTGGCGTCGATCGGGTCATGGGTGAAGGGTCGTCCGTCGGCTGGGGACGGGCTGGACGAGTCATGCTACAGTCCGCGGCCTCAGTGACCTGACATCGACGCGAGGAGCACCACGGATGAGCGGATTGGTCGGAACATCGGCGATGCAGTGGGAGCGGGTCGAGCGGATCGGGGCTGGAAAGCTGCGGATCGCGGGGGTTCTGGGGTTCGCGGGGCTGACGGCAATGGCGGCGCAGATTGCGGTCGCGCTCCCGCCCTACGACATCCCGATCACGATGCAGACGCTGCCGGTGATGCTGTGCGCGTTGACGCTCGGGGGTCGGCTGGGGATGGTGAGCATGCTTGTGTATGTGCTGCTGGGCCTGGTCGGGCTGCCGATCTTTGCGCACGGGGCGGGTGGATTGTCGCACGTGTGGGGGGCGACGGGCGGGTACCTGCTGGGCTTTGTGGTGGCGCAGCCGATTGTTTCGGCGATCTCCCGCGTTCGGATAGGTACGCGCGGGGGGCCATTGGCGGTGTGCGTTGCGGTATTGGCCGGGCACGCGGTGGTGTTCGTGCTGGGCGTGACGTGGCTGAAATTGTGGGGAGACACGGCACTGTCGGAGCATATCTCATGGGCCGGCGCGTGGTTCTGGGGGTGCGCGGTGTTTCTTCCCGGGACGTTCGCCAAGGCGGGGATCGCGGCGGTACTCGGGCCGGGGCTGGTTGGGCTGGATCGTCGGCTGGGGCGCTGAGGCGGAGCCGGGAACGAAAAGCGGGGCGACTGAAATATCGTGGTTGCGACGCGGGTTAGCGCGTGTATGGGACGGGTATCCCGACGCGGAATAGTGTTCCGTGGCGGAACAAACGCGTGAGGAGCAAGGCATGGCTTTGGACTGGATCAGGAAGACGTGCGAGTGCAGGCACATCATTGTGCCGCGGCTGCTGGCGGGACTGCCTTTGACGGCGTTTGGTGTGATGCACCTGACGGGAGCGATGCCGATGCGGCCTCTGCTCGAGGCGGCGGGGATCCCGGCGCCCGGATTGATGGCGATCATGGCGCCGCTGGCGCAGCTGGTGGCGGGCCTGCTGCTGCTGAGCGGCGCGTTTGCCCGTATCGGCGGGATGCTGGCGGCGGGCACGATGGTCGGGGCGATCATGACCCACGTCAAGATCCCCAACGATCAGTGGCCGGTTCCGACCACGGACGCAACGCAAGGACCGTGGCCCGAGCCGACATTCATGTTGTACCTGGCGATCCTGATCGCCCTGTGCTCGGTGTACGTGCTGGTGCGCGGCGGCGGGGCGTGGAGCATTGACAGTCGTTCCCGAAAGGGAATGGCAGGGAGTGCGGGTGGGACGCCTTCGGCCGAGACATCCGGCGGGTGATTTGCTGCCCTGCCCGACCGGATGACAGGCGGAAGACCCCACGCAGGGGAGCCGGCGTCGGCTCTATGGGTCGCCCGGCTCCCTCTTTTTTTGTGGCGGGCAGCACCGGGAATCGAACGCGCCGAAAGGCGTACTTGAGCGCCGCGGATCAGATGTGCCGTCGCGATGGATGCGGGACGCCGAGTCTGAGTCCGCGAAGGCTCGGATGTCTTTGATGACGCCTGCGATCCGAGCCTTCGCCCGCGGCGGGCTTAGACTCGGCGTCCATTCGAGTGGGCGGGGGGACGGCTCTGATCTGATGCGGCGCCGGTCAGTAGGTTCGCTTGCGGAATGAGATGACCTCGCCCTCGTCGAAATCGACGATGATCTCGAAGTCTTCGCCTTCCCAGGAGTAGGTTTTTCGTGTGGAGCGACCCGAGCCGCTGACGAGCCCACCGCCACCGATGTCGTACCCGCCCACGGAGTCGTCGGTGCCCGAGCCGAGGATGGCCTCCACCTGGGCGATGGTCATGCCGGTCTCGAGTTTGGCGAAGTTCTCGTCGGTGATCTTGTTCTCGCAGCCGACGAGCAGAGGCAGCAGCAGAATCGCGGGGACGAGTTTGAGGAGGGTTCGTCGCATGGGTGGGCTCCCTTGGATCCGGCCGCGATTGTCGCCGGGACGCCCGAGCGATGAGCGCGGCCGAGACGAGCAGCATACCACATCGCGGGACGCGGTGCCGGGCAACCGGCCCAGATCTTCGTTGGGCCCCGGTTCGTGGGTTGATGCGGCGGGCGGCTGATCGGGTGCTACAGTGGATCGGAGCGACCGGCCGTTCCACATTCACGACACCACGAGCGAAGAAAGGCACACCGATGGCGATGGCAACCGCCCGTCACATTCTGGTCAAGACCGTTGAAGAGGCGCTGCAGTTGAAGGTTCGGATCGACGGGGGCGAGGACTTCGCGGAGATGGCCAAGGCGCACTCGGAGTGCCCGTCGGGCAAGTCGGGCGGATCGCTGGGCAAGTTTGGGCCGGGCAAGATGGTCAAGGAGTTTGACGCGGTGGTGTTCGGCGATCTGCCGGTGGGCCAGGTTTCCGAACCGATCAAAACATCGTTCGGCTATCACCTGATCCAGGTGGAGCAGCGTATTTCGTGAGCGGCTGTGTGTCGCGGATGATCGATTCGGACGTGGGCATGAGGGCCTAGCCTGGCCCGCCCGGATTGGTCATGAACGGTGGGCACAGGTGGGTGGATTCACTCAAGTAGGTCCATTTTTTGGACGAGAGCATGAGACCGTGGAACGTCGCCGCCAGAAGTCCAAGAACCCTGATAAGCGCAAGGACTTGCGTTACACGACGATGGGCATCGCGTGTCCGCTGGGACAAATCGTGGACTTATCGGCGTCCGGGATGCGGATCCGCACGCCGGGCAGGCCGAGCCTGAGTAAGGGACGGTCCGAGCAATTTGTGCTGCGTTCGGACCGGCAGAAGCTGACGGTGACCGGGTGTGTGGCGTGGGTGCGCCGCCGGTCGCTGATCTCGAAGCAGTATGAGATCGGCGTGCGTTTCACGGACAGTCGGCCGGCGATCCGCGAGGCGCTGGTGGCGTTCGCGAAGTATGGGTTCGTCTCGTCCGCGACGACATCGGCATCTACGTCAACGAATAATGAGTCGGGATCCTCCACGCCGCAGCCCAAGGTCGCACGAGCCGCGATCGTCGTCGAGAACTACTACAAGATCCTCGGCGTGGACCGCACCGCGGATGAGGACACGATCCGCAAGGCATACTGGGTGCTGGCCAAGACGTACCACCCCGACAGCAACGACGATCCGGCCGCGGAGATAAAGTTCCGCAAGATCAACGAGGCGCACGAGGTGCTGATGGATGCGCGCAAGCGTCGTCGGTATGACGAGATGCTGCTGGCGCAGTTGAACGCGGCGTAGGTTTCGATCGGCGTAGGGCGGGGCACGGACCACGGTCAACCGCCGTCGGGCCGGGCATAGCTGTTGAGATACCCGTCCTTCCAATACTTTGTGCCGCTGACACTCGCGGACAGGGCGATCCCATTTTTCGTGAACTGGTAGACCTCCATTCCGGAGTGGATGTTCTCGGCGCCGGTGACGCCGCCGCCCTGGTCGCCGGCCTGTGCGACCGCCTGGGCTTCGCTGCCGAACTCCCAGCCGTCGCGTATAAAGGTGTTGAGCACGTGCTCGTCGTAGAAGATGAAGACGGCGCGGAAGTCGGTGACGCCGATCCCGATGCCGACGCCCAGCTCGCCCATCTTCATATACGTGTCTTTGCCGGTTGTGTTGTCGTGGACGACGCCGAAGCCGCCACCGGTGGTGACAAAGATGATGTTGGTGCCGATGCTGCTGAACACGCCGTAGCCCGCGGCGTTCTGAATTTTTTGCTTGGCCTCGGGCGCCTGGGTGTAGAGTTCGGCGAGCGCGGCATCGCGCATTCGGAGCGTGTATGCCCGTTTCTCATGGGCGGAGCTGCCCTTGGCGGAAGCGCAGCCGCCGACGATCGAAATCGCTGGGGCGACGAGCAGTGCCGCCACAAGGAGCACGAGTGGTCTGTTCATCGCGGATCTCCTGCCTCGGTTCGAGGAAAGGGTGTGGGAGCGCGGCAGTATACCGCGGCAACGGGCGGCACGGCCGGATCCTGTCGGACGCTCAGTGTTACACTGACGCCATGCCGAATCAGGCTCTCGAAAAGCCAGAGCGATGGACCACCAGGCGGCTGCTAGCCTGGATGGCCGAGGCTTTCGCGGCGGCGGGTCTGGATTCGCCCAGGCTGATGGCCGAATTGATGCTGTCGCACGTGATCGGGTGCGAGCGTCTTCGGCTGTACATGGAGGGGGATCGGCCGGCGGCGCCGCTCGAGCTGGACCGGCTGCGCGAGCTGACCGCTCGGGCGCTCAAGCACGAGCCGGTGCAGTACCTGACGGGCGAGGCGTGGTTCTTCGGGCTCGGGTTCAAGGTGGATCGGCGCGTCTTGATCCCGCGCCCGTCGAGCGAGACCATCGTCGAGCGCGTCTTCGAGCACTGCCGCGCGGCGCCGGGGTTCGGGGGGCGCACCGGCCAGGGCGTGCTGATCGCCGACGTCTGCACCGGGTCCGCGTGCATCGCTGTGGCCCTGGCGAAGAATCTGCCCGGGGCGCGGGTGGTGGCGACGGATATCTCGCACGAGGCACTCGAGGTCGCGGCTGAAAACGTCGCGCGTCACGCCGTATCGGATCGCATCGATCTGCTCGCCGGAGATCTGCTGGCGCCGCTCTACGAGCATCCGGCGACGAGCGGGCGCGGCAGCCTGCACTATCTCGTGTCGAACCCGCCGTACATCCCCGACGCGGAGTGGGCGCGGGTCGAGGCGAACGTGAAGGAGCACGAGCCGACGGTCGCGCTGCGCGGCGGGGGGGACGGGCTGGCGTATGTGCGCAGCGTGCTTGAGGGCGCGGCGGGGTTGCTGCGCCCGGGCGGGATTGTGCTGGTCGAGCTGGCCGAGTCGGCCGCGGACGAGGCCGAGGCGATCGCTCGCGGGCAGGAGGGGCTGGTGGACGTGGAATTGATCGCGGACTTCGAGGGCAAGGCGAGGGTTGTTTGCGCCCAGCGAGCGGTGTGATACGGATCACACGTCTCGCTCGTGCGTGAGAGAGGAACATGCGTCTCTCACGATTTCATCGGGACACCGGATGGGATCAGGTACGAGCCCTCCGCGCAAGCGGAGAGTGTTGCGTGTCCGTCGCCGAACACTCCGTGCTCGCGCCCGGGGCTCGTTCGCGGCGCGAGGCGGGGTGGTGACGCACGGATCCGAGGGTTCGCGGACTCACCCTCGGCGTCAGACGATCGTACAGACGCGGGTTTGATCAGAGGTGGTTCACGTTCGGGTCGAGGCGGCCTGGTGGATCGCGGCCTTGACCTCGTCCAGCAGCCGTTCGATCTGGATGGGCTTGAACAGGACGCTCTGGAGTCCTTCCTGCGAGGCGCGGACGATGGAGTGGTTGGGGTCGTAGCCGAAGCCGGTCATGAGAATGACGGGCAGATCCTCGCGGACGCGTCGGGCGGCGGCGAAGACCTCGTAGCCGTTGCGGTCGGGCATCTTGATGTCACTGAGCACGAGATCGAACGGATCCTGCTGCGGCTGATTCAGCGCGTCGATGGCGACCTGCCCGTTCTCGCAGGCGGTGACAAGGGCGCCGCGGTTTCGGAGCACGTCCGCGATGATGCGCCGGACCTTCGCGGCATCGTCGGCAACCAGGATGTGCTTGCCGACCAGCGCGGGATCTTTCCGGCGTTCGCGCAGGGCCCGATCAACGCCGAGCAAGGTCTGTGGGCCGGCGGCGGCGGCGCGGACACGGCTCCTGATCGCGTTCACGTCGTCCTTGATCTGGGCGAGGTGTCGTGCGACTTCGGGGTCTTTTCTGGCGGCGCTGTCGAGGACCTCGGTTTCGCGGAGGATGTCGTCGAGGGGCTCGCTGAGTTCGCCCGCGACCCGCCCCGCCACGGACTCGTTGGTCGCGGTCCGCTCGACGACCAGCAGGTCGAGCATGTGCAGCGCCAGGGCGATGTAGGCGCTGAAAATCTCCGCGAAGCGCTGATCGTCGGCGGAGAAGGAATCGAGCTCGACCGATTCGACGTCGAGGACGCCGATGACCTTGTCGTGAAGGCGAAGCGGCACCACCAGCGACGACTGCGCGCCGGCGAAGGCGGGGAGGAAGTGCTCCTCCTTCGAGGCGTCCGGGCAGCGTATGGTCTGCCCGGTGGCGGCGGCGCGGCCGGCCAGCCCGTTGCCCTCCGCGCGCGGGTACAGGTCGAACTCCCGCGCCTCGGGAGAAAGCCCACAGGACAGGACCAGCTCGAGCTTGCCGGTCCGCTCGTCGATGAGGCGCACGGCGAAGTGGTCAAAGCTCAGCAGGTTGTGCGCGTATCGGATGATTTTGTTCTCGAGCAGTGTGAGACGCTCGACCATGTTCATCTTGCGGATGGCGTCGGCCTCGAGACGGACAAGCTCACGCCCGGCCCGCTCGACCGCGGCGAACTTCTGTTCGGCCAGCCCGGCCCGGGTCACGTCGTGCACGCTGATCGACATGCCCCGAACACCGTCGGGCGAGGTCGTCGGCCAGACGCGCACCTCGTACCAGCGCGGCTTATCATCGAAATTGATCTCGAACCGGCGGGTCAACTCGGCCCGTTCCTCGCCGGCGGGTGTGGCGCTGAGCAGAGCGCCGGCGTCGCGGCAGATGTCCTGGATCCGTGAGGCGACCTCGGCGGGCAGGGTCGCGAAGACACGGTTGGACCGCAGCACCTCGCCCCCGACCGAGACCAGCGCCAGCCCGAGCCCGATACTCTCGAGCAGATCGGCGTGGGCGGGCTCGTTGTTCGGGGTCACCGTCCCGTCGGGTGTCGCGGGCAGGATCTCGAGGTCGAAGCGGTCGGCGAGCAGCCTGGTCAACTCGCGCGGGTCCACGCCCGGCGGAGGTGAGATACGCAGCTTCGGCCGAGACTTGGCCATGTGGCCTTTTGAACCTCTCTCGCGTCTTGGGCGAAGTCTAGTCCTGCATCAGGTTGCCTGTCGGGAACGAATCGAAGCTTGACATCGGCTGAAACGGTGCTGTTACTGTGGCTGGAACCCCCCGGAAGTCCGAAAGATGGTTCTCCAGGTCCAACGATGATCGAAGTGAGGGATATAGCGAAGTCGTTCGGCCGCGTGAGGGCGGTGCGTGGCGTGAGTTTCGACGTGGGTCGCGGCGAGGTCGCCGGGCTGCTGGGGGCCAACGGGGCCGGCAAGACCACCACGCTGCGGATGATCACCGGGTTCCTGCCGCCCGACGCCGGCGTTATACGGATCGTGGGGCTGGACATGGCCCAGCAGTCGGTCGAGGCGCGGCGACGGATCGGGTACCTCCCCGAGTCGGCTCCGGCCTACAGCGAGATGCTGGCCCGCGATTATCTGACGTACCGGGCCAGGCTGTTCGGCATGGATCGGCGCGCGGTGCGGGCGCGGGTCGGGCACGTGATGGATCGATGCGGGCTCGGGCCGGTAGCCCGCAGGCGGATCGGGCACCTAAGCAAGGGGTTCCGGCAGCGTGTGGGGCTGGCGTCGGCGCTGCTGCACGACCCGGAGGTGCTGGTCCTGGACGAGCCGACCAACGGGCTCGACCCGGCACAGATCCGCGCGGCGCGGGAGCTGATCAAGGAGCTGGCCCAGGACCGGACCGTGCTCATCAGCTCGCACATCCTGCCGGAGATCGAGCTGGTGTGCGATCGTGTGATCATCATGGCGGCCGGGCGGGTCCGCGCGGACGGGCGGGTCAGCGAGCTCTTGGCCGGGTCCGACGATCTCGCCCGGTACTACGTCGAGATCCGACCCAAGGCCGACGGCGTGGGGACGGCGGGCGAGGCCGCGGTCGAACTCGTGCGTGCGATCCGGGGCGTGCGTTCGGCGCGCTTGAACGGCAGACACGGGGAATGGGCAAAGGTGACGATCGACGCGGAACGGGGCGCGGGGGATCTGCGTGAGCCGATCGCGGTGGCGGCCGGGCGGGCCGGGGCCCTGGTGCGCGAGCTCCACGCGGACAAGCCGAGCCTGGAGCGGCTGTTCCTGCGGATCATGGAGACGGAAGAGACGCCCGGCGGGGGCGAGAACCGCGAGGAGCGACGATGAGGGCGGTGCAGGTGATCGCGGTGCGCGAGTTCGCGTCGTTCTTCCGCCTGCCGGTGGGGTGGGTGGTGATCGCGCTGTACTTGCTCCTGACGGGGCTGGTGTTCGGCGCCATGGTGCTGCGCCCGGGCGAGGCGGCGTCGCTGCGCAGCTTCTTCGGCTGGGCCAACTGGCTGCTGCTGCCGATCGCGCCGGCGGTGTCGATGCGGTTGTTCTCCGAGGAGACGCGTTCGGGAACGGCCGAGGGGCTGATGACGGCGCCGGTGTCTGATGCGGCGGTGGTGATGGGCAAGTTCGCGGGCGGGGGCATGTTCCTGGCGGCGCTATTGCTCCCAACGCTGGTGTACGTCGTGGTGCTGGGAGGCGCGTCGGACCCGGCGCCGGATCCGGGCCCGATCGTCGCGGGCTATCTGAGCCTGGTGCTGGTGTCGGGGCTGTACCTGTCGATCGGGCTGCTGGCGTCGTCGCTCACGAGCAACCAGACGCTGGCATTCATCGGGACGCTGCTGGGGCTGGTGATCGTGCTCATGGTGACGAGCACGGCGTCGGGGTGGGCGCCGGCGTGGCTGGCGGACCTGCTGGCGGCGCTGTCGATCCCGGCCCGGGTCGGCGATTTCGCCAAGGGCGTGATCGACACGGGCAACGTCGTGTTCTTCGTCGCTGCGACCGCATGGTTCCTCGTCCTCACCTATGTCGCCGTCGGGTCCAGGAGGTGGCGATGAGCGCACGCGTGAGCACGGGGCGACGGCTGCGGTTCGCGTTCATGGCCGCGGCGCTGATCCTGGGAACCACCGCATCGGCGGTGCTGGCGACGCTCATCGCGCAGCGCAAGGCGGTGCGCTTCGACGTCACGCAGACGCGGATGCACCGTCTGGCAGACCGAACGCTCTCGCTGCTGGCGGATCTGGACGACGGGTACGAGATCGTGCTGGCGTTCAACGCGCGGGCGACGGACCGGTGGGGTCGGCTGCGCGTGGATCGCCGGGCGCGACAGCGGACCGACGACGTGCTCCAGGAGATGCTGCGCGTGCGCCCGGACCTGGCCATCACGTCTATCGATACCGGCTCGGCAGAGGGGTCGGCGGCGTATGAAGCGCTGCTCCGCCGGCTGATCGAACGCGAGGGAGAGGCGATCGACGCCCACGCGCAGACCGTGCGGACGGCGGCGGAGGAGTTGGCCCGGGCGGCGCAGGCCATGCGCGACACGAGTCCCGAGCGGCTCCGCCGGCTGGCCGAGACGATCGTGGTTACGGACGCCGTCACGCAGACGCTGCGCGCGGGCATCGAGGATCAGGCCCAGCGCGTGGTGCGGCTCGCGGCCCAGCTCGAACAGCCCGCGCAGGACGCGATGGCGAAGTTGACGCGGCCCGAGAGCGGGCTGTGGCTGCCCGAGTCGGCCGAGCTGGCGGCGTCGCTGCCGACGCAGTTGGGCGTCGTCTCGACCAACCTGGACGCGCTGGCTGACGAACTGCGCACAGCGGTCGCAGCGGACACCACGCTGGGCGATTCGACGCGGGCGCTGGCGCGCGAACTCGCGCGAGCGCTGGAACAGCTTCGCAACGCGGCGATGGTGCGCGCGGACGAGCTTCGGCGGCTCAGGCCGCTGGACCTGCACCGCATCCGGAGGGCGCTGACGTCCGGCGAGGTGGTGCTGGTGATCGGGCCGGCAGGGGTCGGCGTGACGGCGGTGGACTTTGTGGCGATGTTCCCATCGACGGATCTGATCGACGCGACCACGGGGATGCAGGCGGACCTGCGCCGGCGTGCGGAGGAACTGATGGTGTCGGCGCTCGGGAGCCTGTCGTCGCCGGTCAAACCCATCGTCGTGTTTACCCACGCCGAGTCGGTGCGGGGCGTGACCGATCCTCGGGTGTTCGGCACGGCGGCGAAGCGATTGGAGCTGCGCGGGATGGACGTAATGGAGTGGGCGATCGCGCTGGATCCTTTGCCGCCGGATCTCGTCGCCGTGGACCCCGCCGGCGAACGACCGGTGGTGTGGATATTTCACGATGCGGCGTCGTGGGAGTCGTCACGCAACGAGGGCTCGCTGTCGGGTCCGGCCAAGGCGACTGAACTCGGGCGCGCCATGCGGCAGGTGCTGGAGCGCGGGGGCTCGATGCTGGTTTCGTGCAACCCGAGCGTGCTGCCGGGGTACGGGCAGGCCGACCCGACGGTGGCGGTGCTGGGCGCGTTCGGGCTCGAGGCGTCGAGCGGACGGGCGATGCTGCGCGAGGGGCGCAGCGGCGGGCATCGGACGATCACGCCGGACTTCCGGATCCACATCGCCGAGTCGGAGCATCCGATCGCCGGGGCGGTGTCGGGGCTGCCGATCTGGATGAGCTGGCCGGTGTCGGTCGGGGCAGCGGCGGACGGCGGCGCGCCGGGGGCTAAGTGGTGGCCGCTGGCGACGATCGAGGCGGGCGACAGGGGCGCGGCCGAGCGCGTCTGGAGCGAGAGCGAGTGGCTTGCGATGCGGCGCACGCCCGAAGCTCAGCGGGCGTTCCTGACGAATCTGCCCGCCTTCGACGCCGCACGCGACGACGGGTCCGGGCCGTGGGTGGTGATCGCCGCGGCTCAGCGACCCTCACCGGCGGGGCTTGGCGAGCAGCGGCTGGTCTTTGTCGGCACGAACGGGTGGTTCGTGCGCAACGTGCTGCTCAGGAGCCAGGAGATCGATGGGCGGCTGGTGTCGGTGTACCCGGGCAACGTCGAGCTGCTCGAGGCGTCGGTGTACTGGCTGGCGGGTCAGGACCGCATGATCGCGCGGTCGGCGACGGCACAGGCCACGCCGCTGGTGCGGATGCTCACGAACGCGCAGCTGCGCACGATCAACCTGGGGCTGATCGGCGTGCTGCCGGCGCTGGTGCTGCTGATGGGCATCGGCTGGCGCGTGCTGCGGGGGTAGGTGATTGCTCCAGGCCCAGTACGGATTCAATCAACGCGTCGCGTCCGCAACCATACGGACGCCGAGTCTGAGTCCGCGAAGGCTCGGATCGCGCAGTTCATCGGAGATATCCGAGCCTTCGCCCGCAGCGGGCTCAGACTCGGCGTCCTGCGCGCATCTGAACTGAAACCGCGCTAGCGGCCCGCCTTGAAGAGCGTGCGGAGTGATTCATAGATGTCGTCGCGGCCGTCGATCCGCGAGGTGATGAGCACGGGCTCGCCGTCGGCGTCGGGCGCGCCCGTGGGGAATGCTTCCTTGAGGACATTGATGAAGTTCCCGCTGCCGTACGCCGACGCGACCTGGCAGTAGCCGAACATGTTGACGCGCGGGAGCAGGCAATCGTCGAGGAGCTTGGCGCAGAGCCGGTTGTCGGCTTCGGAGGAATTGTCACCGTCGGAGAAGTGGAAGAGGTATGTGTTCCAGGCGTTGGGGTCGTACTGTGCGTCGATCATGTCGGCGCAGCAGGCGTAGGCGGAACTGATGCGCGTCCCGCCGTCCTCGCGGACTCCGAAGAAGGTCTTCTTGTCGACCTCGGCTGCGCGTACGTCGTGGATGATGTAGCGGCTCTCGACGCCCTCGTAGTTGCGGCCGAGCCAGGTGTCGATCCAGAACGCTTCGAGTCGGACGAGTTCCTTCTGCTGTTCGCCCATCGAGCCCGAGACGTCCATCATGTAGATGATGGCGGCGTTGGACTGTGGCTTTCGAGTTTGCTTCCAGCTTCGGTACCGGAAGTCGTTGCGGATGGGGACGACGACGGGCTGGTCGGGGTCGTAGGCGCCCATGGCGATCTGGCGCTTGAGAGCCTCTCGGTAGGTGCGCTTGAAACTCCGCAGGCCGGCGGGCCCGACCGGTCGGATACCGGCGTAGCGATCGCGCGTGGTGGCGATCCGATTGGCGCCCTTGGGCTTGATGCGCGGGAGTTCGAGCTCTTCGGCGAGGATGTCGGCCAACTCGTCGAGCGAGACATCTACCTCGATGATGTGCGTTCCCTCGTGTGTGCCGCCCTCGTTTCCGGGGCCTACGTCGTCGCCCTCGCCACCCTCGCCCATGCCGACGCCCGCGGAGTTGTCGCCGTAGCGGAACGTCGGGATGTCGATGTCGTGAACGGGAATCGAGACGTAGCGGCCTCCCTCGCTGCCGATGATGTCGCCGCGGGAGAGATAGTCGCGCAGATCCTCGCGGATGCGACCGCGAACGATCTGGCGGAATCGCTGGTGGTCCTGTTCGATGCGATTGAACATGCGTCGTCGGGCTCCGGACCGGCCGGTCCACCATGAGATGTACGAAACCAAGCATCGGCCGGATCGCACAATCGGGCGAGCGGAATCCGGCGTGTCTCTATTCCGTTTGGGTGGGCGCGGATGGGTCAGCCTCCTCGGGCCGGTGCGCCGAGCGCCGGGCCAGACGCCGCGAGAGGATCGACCACGCGATCAGTCCGGCGGGGATCGCGACGGCCAACTCGGCGATACGGTTGACCAGATCGGCGATGATCCCGAGTGAGACGGCGGCGATGGCGAATCGACCGGCGACCAGCCCGACCGCCCACTCGCGAAACCCCAGCCCGTTGCCGGTGAACGGGACCAGCAGGACGACCTGGCTCACCGTGGCCAGCAGGACCGCAGGGAGCACGTCGATGGGCGATCCGATGAGCCGGAACGCAACCCAGTACCGCGCGGCCCAGACGAGCATGTCGAACCAGCGGACGACGCCGGCGGCAAACAGAACGGAGACTCTCGGCCGCGACCGTCGCGTTGCCATCGAAAGCAGCGTGAGCAGCGCGGCGACGCCGAGCACCGCGGCGAACCAGAACGCGTCGGGCTGGCCGAAGAGCAGCGCCGAGACCGCCAGCAGCCCTGCTGCGGACGCCATGCTCAGCGCGACGCTCTGCACCAGCACCATCGTCGAGACGCGGATCGGGATGTGGTTGACGGTGCGGTGGTAGGCGAAGCGCCCGAAGAGCCCGGGCCGCATGGGCAGGTAGTTGAGCAGCCAGGCGGTCGCGACCACGGTGGTCATCTCGGAGAATGCGATGTGGGCGGTCCTTCGGTACAGGATGCACAGCGACCACGAGATAAGCAGCCAGTTGAGCAGGGGGAGCGCCAGCGCCGCGGCGATGAGCGCGGGCGAGGGGACCGTGATGGACTTGAGAGCGGTGCCGAGGTCGTCGCGATTGAGCCACACCGCGAGCAGGGCCGAGCACAGCAGCGCCAGCCCGATGATCGAGCCGACGAGCCTGCGACCGGCCGAGCGTCGGTCGGAGGAGATGAGACGCTTCAGGAACGGGGGGGGGACAAATCCGTGGGGCGATTCGCCGACGGTGCTCACCTGCGGCCCCTGGCACCGGGAGGCGTCCGGGTACTAAAGGCGTAGCCCCCGGCGCGAAGGCGGGCCTGAAGCAGCGTGCCCAGCCGCGACGTGAGCGTGTCGTTGGATTCGACGGCGCGGCGGAAGATCTCGTGATCCGGATCCGTCGCCCGCGTGAGCAGCACCGGCGGCATCGCCAGCGGGTCGGTCTCCTCGAGCGCGGCGAGTTCGAGCGGCTTGAACTCGGCAACCTGGGCCGTGGTGGGCAGGATCGTCAGCAGCAGCGACTTGCCGGCGGGGCTGAGCGTGGGGTAGCGCTGGGCGGCGGCCTCACCCAGCTGGGCGATCTGCTCGGGCGTGAGCCTGCCCTGCACAGTAGTCGGCAGCGCCATCCACCCCGCGAGCGTGGCGATCGTCCCGGGCAGCGTCAACTCGGGATCGGACTTCAGTCGGGTGATGAGCTGATCGAACCCCATCACGCTTGCGGCCAGGGGGGCACGGAGAATGGGCGGCGCGTCGGCGCCCAGGCACATGGGCCCGGGCTCGTACCCGACGTCGGCCGACGGGACGAACCCCTGGATGATCTGCATCCGCACGCGGGTGGTGTGGGCGCAGGCGAGATCGATGATGGTGGCGCCCGGCCACATCGAAGGCCACACGTCCACGACCATCTCCTCGCGCGGTGCGAGGCGAAGGCGTCTGGCGGCGTTGACGACCTCGGGGAGGATGGGCAGGGAGATTCTGGTGCGCACATCGACATCGACGCTCGGGGCGAAGAGCAGCTGGGTGTTGATCGGCCGATCCGGTCCGACCCCGAGCGGGATGGGCGAGATGTTGCGGAGGCGCACGCGCAGGCCGCCACGGTCCAGCGCCCGGAGCGTGACGTCGGGGCTCTCGATGGTCAGCACCATGAACGAGGCCGGCCGGCTGATCATCCGATCAAGCCAGACGGGCACGGCGGCGGCGACGTCGGCGAGCGTGCCGGCGGACCCGCCGAACGGGCTGGCGCCGGGATCTTCCTTACGCAGTTGGGACATGGCCCAGGCGCCCGTCGGTGCGAGTGGGTTTTCGCGGACAATCGCGCCAAGGCGCGCGCGCACCGCGTCGCGGTCGCCCATGGCGGCGTCGGCCAACGCCATGGCGATGTTGTAGATCGCCGTCTTGTCCTTTACGTGATCCAGCGCGTCGACGGCGGCCTCGGGATCGTCGGCCCGGATGGCGACGAAAGCGCGCAGCAGGTGTGCAGCGTCCGGGCTTGCTCCCTCTTGCTCGAACTCGTCGGCCAGCCGCAACGCCTCGGCCGACGCCTGCGCCACCTGGACACCGACCCAGAGCTGGGTCAGGGCGGCGTCGGCCTCGAGGGCGCGCCGTGCCGAATCGACCTGCTCGGGCTCGGTTTCCTGCTCTTGGACCATCCTGATGACCGACTCGACTTCTGCCTGCATGGCGAACGCCGCAGCCGCCACGATGGCGTCGTCTCCCGCGGCGTGGGCGGCCACAAGCCGCGCACGCTCGTGCGCGTACGGCAGATTCAGCTCGCCCGGATCGGGCGCATCGGCGATGATGCTGCCGGCGGCCTGAGCGGCACGCAGGTGCCGAGTGATCTCGTCGCGGGCCTGGGCCAGGCGCTGGTTGAGCGTCTCGACCGCCTTGTGCGGACCCTCCACGTGCCACGAGAGAATCCACTCGCGCTCGACGATGAGCGCGGTGTCGTATTCGCTGACCGTTTCTGCCAGGCTGAGCGCCAGGCGCTGAAACCGCAGCGCCTGCTCGAACGCGCCGCCCAGAGCAAGCTGTTCGGCGATGGCCAGGTGCGTGTGCGGGTCCAGCGGATCGGCCAGCAGCAGGTTGACCAGCATTTCGAGCTGACCGACGGGATCGGTCATGTTCGCGGCGTAGTAGTTAGCGGCGAGGTAGGCCGCGAGCTTGTTCGTGGAATCGAGGCTCGTCGCCATGACGAGATAGCGGATGAACTCGTCGGTGTCGCCGTGATCTCGCTTCCAGAGTGCGGCGTCCAGGGCGAGTCGGCTCCGAACCTCGGCGGGGATGGCGTCGCCTTCGGGCCCAAGGAAGCGCTCGACGATCGCAATTCGCTCGTCGACGGTCTGATGCTGATTGATGATGTGGGAGATGAGGCGCAGCTGGGCGACGGTGTCGGAGGGGTCAAGGACGATGAGCTTGCGCGTCTGCTCGATGGCGGTGTCCTGATCGCCGCCGGTCACGGCCGCGTCAAGACGTGTGCGGATGATGGCCGGATCGTCGGGATGAAGCCGCTGGGCGTGGCCGAGCAGGAGCGATGTGATCTCGAAGTCGGCGGGCCCGGGATCGTTGACCGAGCGGTTATCGCGCACGGCGATGCGGACCACGGCGCGTGCGGCGTACTCGTTGAGCGAGCCGGGCTGCGCCGGGCTCATCGCCGCGGCGCCGAGCACGAGCAGCGAGCCCAGGAGCCCGACGCGGGCGATCATCGGCGTGGTGCGAAGGAGGAGCACATCAGATCCTTGTCGCGATGCGGCGAATCGGGGAGAGCTTCCCCCCCGGATCGGGCCGGGCACGCGTGATCGGACCGGGCGAACCGCGGATGGATGCACCCAGCATTCTCGATCATCGGCGATCGTGCCGGGTCGGTCCAATATGAGAGGGCCGGGCACGATCCGGGCCGCCCATCCGATCGGCGGGGAGTGATACGCCGGCCGCGGGTCCGGACGTGCCCGGGCGTGTGTCGAGGACCGCATCGACTCAGCCCAGCGCCATGGTCATGAGGAACTCGGCGTTGGACTTGACCTTCTGCATCCGGCTCTTGAGCAGTTCCATGGCCTCGACCACATTCATGTCGGCGAGAACTTTTCGCAGGCGATAGACGAGCTGAAGCTCCTTTTCGTCCATGAGCAGCTCTTCACGGCGCGTGCCCGAGGCGGCGACGTCGATGCAGGGGTAGATCCTTTTGTCCATGAGCTTGCGATCCAAGTGCAGCTCGCTGTTGCCGGTGCCCTTGAACTCCTCGAAGATGACCTCATCCATTTTGGAGCCGGTGTCCACCAGGGCCGTGGCGACGATGGTGAGCGAGCCGCCGCCCTCGATGGCGCGGGCGGCGCCGAAAAACTTCTTGGGTTTTTGCAGTGCGTTCGAGTCCAGCCCGCCCGTCATGATCTTGCCCGAGTGGGGCATCTCGGCGTTGTAGGCGCGGGCGAGGCGCGTGATGGAATCGAGCAGGATGACCACGTGATCGCCGAACTCGACCATGCGCTTGGCCTTCTCAATGACCATGTCGGCGACCTGGACGTGGCGTGAGGACTGCTCGTCGAAGGTGGACGCGACGACCTCGACGATGGGGTCGGTGTGTCTGCGAAAATCGGTGACTTCCTCGGGACGCTCGTCGACGAGCAGCACGATGATCTTGACCCCAGGGTAGTTGACGGTGATGGCCTGCGTGATCTTCTGCAGCAGGACGGTTTTGCCGGTCCGGGGGGGGGCGACGATCAGCGCTCTCTGCCCGTATCCGATGGGTGCGACGAGGTCGATGATGCGGCACTCGATGTTGTTGGGCGTGGTCTCGAGAATGAACCGCTGATCCGGGTGCAGGGGCGTGAGATCCTCGAAGTTGGATATGTTCTCGATGGAGGCGGGGTCGCGGCCGTTCACCGCATCCACGCGCAGCAGGGCGAAGTAGCGCTCGCTCTCCTTGGGTGGGCGGATGAGGCCCTTGACGACCATGCCCTTCTTGAGCCCGAACCGGCGGATCTGGGACGGCGAGACGTAGATGTCGTCCGGGCCGTGGAGATACGACTGCTCCGGGCTTCGAAGGAATCCGAACCCGTCGGGCATGATCTCCAGCGAGCCCTCGCCGACCATGAGTCCCTGGCTGGCGGCGCGGGCCTTGAGCAGCTTGAAGATCAGATCCTGCTTGGGAAGCGAGTGGAAGTCTTGGAGCCCTTCGGCCTGGGCAAGCTCG
The DNA here is from genome assembly GCA_022567535.1 of Planctomycetota bacterium. GTDB lineage: Bacteria > Planctomycetota > Phycisphaerae > Phycisphaerales > UBA1924 > JADFGU01. Next base: position 19,511 of record JADFGU010000009.1, read on the forward strand.
TGGAGCGGCTCGATCTCCATCCGCTGCAGGTCGGACATGCGCAGCGCGTTCTTGAGCGCCTCCGGGTCGGCGTTGGCGGCGACCTTTTCGAGCTCGGCAGCTTCGCGTTCGAGTTCCTCGTCCGAGGGGAGCACATGGTCGGGGATGCTCGACCGCCCGGCGGGTGAGCCGGTCGACGGGCCGCCCTTTCTCTTCTTGCGCTTTCGTCGGCGACCCTGCTTGGATTGGCCTCCGGACCGATCGTCCTGGTCCGCGGCCGGGGGCTGCCTCTGCTCCGCGGACGAATCCCGGGCCTGCTCTGAGGGCTTCTCGGAGGGCGCCTGCGACGGCGATTCGTCTTTGGACCCGGGCGGCTTGCCACCGTCCCTGGATTCCTGGGGGGTGGCATCTTGTACCGTGGTGCTTGACTTGGTCATTCGAGCACAATCCTTCTGATGCGGCTGATGGATAGGAGCGGAGTCGGACCCGACAACCGATTGGCCTTGGCGCACCAAGGGGCCGGGCATTCGGGAACTGAGCCCGAAACAGGGCGGCTGGTCGCGATGCTTGCCCTGGGTTGACGCCGGATGCAGAGCCGGGAGTCCGGACGAGCGTCCGGATCTTTGGAGTCCCGGCCATCGCCGGCGCGTGATGCTGTTCGAGAAACCGGGGCTCTGTCCAAGCCCGCGGTGGGATCATAATAGCGCTCTGGCCCCCTCACCGCAAGCTCGAAGCGACCGACGACCTTATCGGCCGTCATCCTGCTGGACTTTATACGTCCCGCCCGGGCCGAGAGTTTCAAGGATCTGGCGAAGCAGGTCGGCGACGCGGCGTGCCAGCTCGGCCCGGCTCTGCGTGTTGACGATCACAAACCGGGCCCGGGCGCGTTTTTCCGCCACGGGCATCTGGGCCTGCTCACGGCGATCGAACTCGTGCTCGTCCCAGCCGCGGGCCTCCACCGCGCGGGCCAGCCCAACCTCGCGCGGGGTGTCCACGAACACGACCGCGTCACACTCGCGATCGACCCCGGCCTCGAACAAGAGCGGGGCGTCGATGACCACGGCGGCCACGCCGCGACGGGCGGCCTGGTCAATCTGCTTCGCTCGCTCAGAGTGGACGATGGGATGGACCAGCCCTTCGAGCTTCTTCCGCTGCGCGGGATCCTTGAAGACGATGGCCGCGATCTTCGTGCGGTCGGCGTGGCCCTGATGGTCGAAGGTCTCCGCCCCCCACCACTCGATGATCTGCGAGCGCACGTCGGGCCGATCCAGCGCCCGGCGCGCGTCGGCGTCGGAATCGCACACGACGCAGCCGAGCGCGGCCAGCTCGGCGGCGACGGCGCTCTTGCCCGAGGCGACACCGCCCGCGAGCCCGATGATGATCGGCCGCGTCGGGCGCGTGTCGCCCGAACGACCGGCGATGGCGTCGCGGGCCCGGGCGAGCGCGGCGTGCGGGTTTGGAATCATCACCCAGACGATCTCGGTCCACGCGGTGCCGGCAGTGGCGAAGCCCAGCGTGCCCAGCCCGAAGACCCGCTCGCGGATCGAGCGGTTCACGGTGATGTTCTGCACGCGCGTCAGCGGCACATCGACCACCCGCTGGCGCAGCACGCCGCCGACACGAAGCACGCGCCGGTCGGTCATGACGTAGAGCCTGGCCAGCCATTCGAGGCCCTGCCACAAAAGGCGCAGCGCGATCGCCCCGCCGAACAGGATGGCCAACCATTTCGGCGCCGGCGCGAACTGGTGCAGCACATCGTTGTCCGCGGCCCGGAGGACCGATGCGCCCCATGCGCCCGCGACCCAGGCGATCGTGAGGACGACGAGCATTTTCAAGGGGACGAGCACGATGAACAGCGGGCTGGGCTTGCAGGACAGCAGCACGCGCTCGTCGGGAGGGAGATAAGCCTTGAGCGGTCCCTTATGCGCCTTGGGACGGCACGGCTCGGTCATGGTCCCGGCTCCAGCTCGCAGCCGTCGCACAGGTTGCGATACCGCCCGTCGTATTCGAGCCCGTATCCGACGACGAAGGTGTGCGGCACGGCGTCGGGCGTCATGGGTGGAGGATACACGGGCTGGACCGCGGGGTATGCTCTGGGCGATGCTGACCCTGGACATTGCCAACTGTCTCTCGGACCGTGTGGGCGAGCACGGGTTGGACCCGGCGCGGATCGATGCGTCCGGCCCGACCGGCCAGGCAGTCGCCGCGCTGACGGAGCGGTTGTCCCGGTCGCGCGGCAGCGGGATGGAGCGGTGGCGTGACCTGGCCAAAGACCCGATGCGCTCGGCCCACGTGTCGGCTGTGAAGCGATGCGTGGACGAGCGCCGCGGGCGGTTTGAGAATCTGGTCGTGCTGGGGATCGGGGGCTCGGCGCTTGGAAGTATCGCGCTGCACGCGGCGCTGAACGATCCGGTCTACAACGCGCTGCCGAACAAGGCGCGCCCCGGGCCGAGGCTGTTCGTCCTGGACAACATCGACCCGGACCATTTCGCGGCGCACCTGGCGGCGCTGGAGAAGCTGGGCGGGCTCAAGAAGACGCTGTTCAACGTGGTCAGCAAGTCGGGCGAGACCGCCGAGACAGCGGCGCAGTTCATGGTCGTGCGCGAGCGTCTCAAGGCCGCGCTGGGCAAGGCGCACCGCGAGAACCTGGTCGTGACCACGGACCCCGCGCGGGGCACGATGCGCGCCATCTGCGACCACGAGGGGTATCCGACCCTGCCCGTGCCCGAGGGCGTCGGCGGGCGGTTCAGCGTGCTCAGCCCGGTCGGGCTGTTCAGCGCGGCGATGTGCGGGATCGACATCGAATCGCTGCTGGACGGGGCGGCCGAGATCGACGAAGCGTGCTCGACGACCAAGCTGGACGAGAACCCGGCGGCGATGCTGGCGGTGGTGCTGGTGGAGCTCGCGGCACGCAAGGGCAAGTCCAACCACGTGCTCATGCCGTATTGCAACGCGCTGGCGGCGCTTGGCGACTGGTGGGCCCAGCTGTGGGCGGAGTCGCTGGGCAAGCGCGTGCAGACGGTCGCGGGCGAGAACCACGTCGGGTTCACGCCCATCCGGGCCGTGGGCGCGACGGACCAGCACTCGCAGATGCAGCTCTACCGCGACGGGCCCAACGATAAGGTCGTCTGCTTCGTCGAGGTCGAGCGGTTCCGAGAGGCTGTGACCATCCCCGAGGGGCTGGACGCGGAGGCGATCGGGTATCTCCGCGGACGGACGATGGCCCAGCTGCTCGCGGCGGAGAAGCGGGCGACGGAGTACGCGCTCGTCGCCAGCGGACGCCCCAACCTGACTATCCGTCTGCCGGTAGTCGACGCGCACCACGTCGGGCAGTTCATTTATCTATGGGAGCTGGCCACCGCGTACGCCGGCGGGATGCTCGGGATCAACGCCTACGACCAGCCGGCGGTCGAGCTCGGCAAGCAGGCGACGTTCGGCCTGATGGGTCGGGCGGGGTACGAGGATCTGAAAGAGGCGGTCGAGCGGACGCTGGGATGAGCGACGGCACCGGGGAATCCAGCACCGGGAGGCGTGCGTATTGTTGGGCGGATCCGCCGGAGCGATCAATGCCGATCGTCTCATGCACGCCGCGGAACAGATCGTTCGGGTCAAATCGCACGGAGAATCCTCGCCGATTCGGATCGGGCCTGCCGTGCTCGCTGCCTTTGAGTCGCACGCCGACGTCGTAATACACCTTGCCCTCGTAGACGACCGTCGCGCCCAGCCGATCGTTGCTCATCAGGTTCGTCGGCGCGTTTAAGAACGCCGCGTCGGCGGGCGTCATGATGATCCGGATGTTTTGCAGTCCGGTCGTCGAGGTCGGCCCCTCGCCGACTTTCAGCAGCGCGCGCGAATCGGCGCCCTCGGCCGGAAACGTCGAGGCCGCGCCGGCGGAGTCCTGGCCCTCGACGTAGAACTGAATCACCGCGT
>JADFGU010000010.1:0-15588 GCA_022567535.1 Planctomycetota bacterium
CATGGTGCCGGGACAGCTTACCTCCGGGCGGATGCGCTTTGCTGATACTGGGTGACGATTTGCCCGATGGCGATCTCGATGGGCACGGCCACCTCGCCGGTCTGATGATCGATCCACGTGAACTCCTCGAGCGAGGCCAGGTCGTTGGCACGGCGTGCGTACGAGCCGTCGGCGCCCTCGGCGAGCACGGTGGTCTCGAGCCGACGGGCTCGATTCTCGGTGGCGTACTTGTTGAAGTACATGATGATCACGAGACAGGTGACGATGAAGAGGACGCTGGTGATGGCGAACGCCACACCGAGCATGAGTGGCTGCACGCGGGCGCCGTGCTCGACCTGCGGCGCGCCCTCGGCGTGGGTGTGTCTGTGCCACGAGTCAGGGTGCTGCTCGGCGTGCGGGGCGAAGTGTGGATCGTGGGGCATGGCTGATTCTTGGCTACACGAAGTTTTTGTGGCGGAGCGCCTCGGCGAGGCGCGGATCCTTGATCGGCACGAGCGGGCCGGCGGCGATCCGCCGGACCAGCACGCCCATGAACACGCTCAGCACACCGATGATCCCAGCCGCCTCGAACGCCAGCGAGCGCGCGTCGAACGTCGGGTGAGCGGCGGTGGAGCCGAGGTCCACAGCCGGGCGGACGATCCAGTAGATGTCCAGCAGGTGCATGACCAGCAGATAGAGCGCGACGAAGGACATCGCGACCCAGCTCCGCCGCACCGGGCGCCAGAGCAGGATGTAGAACGGGATGATGAAGTGCCCGATCACGAGCGTGGTGGTGAGCAGCGGCCAGTGCTCCTTGCGATAGATGAAGAACGCTGTCTCCTCGGGGATGTTGGCGTACCAGATGAGGAAATACTGTGAAAAGGCGATGTACGCCCAGAAGACGGTGAACCCGAAGGCCAGCTTGGACAGGTCGTGCAGGTGCTCGCCGGTGACGAGCCCGCGCAGTTTGCCGGCCCGTCCCAGCGCCGCGAGGATGAGGATGCACAGCGAGACCGCGGAGAACAGATTGCCCGCGAAGAAGTACACGCCCCACATGGTGGAGAAGAAGCGGTAGTCGGCCACGGCCATGAGCCAGTCGAAGGCGAAGAACGTGCTCGTGAACGCGAACAGGAGCATGCCGTACGACGAGTGGAACCGCACGCGGCTGGTCAGGGCCGGGTCGCCGTTCTCGTCCTGGAGCGTGGAGTGTCTCCAGAGCATTCGGCGGAGGAACCACCAGACGACGAAGTAGAGCGCGAGCCGGGCCAGCACCCAATGATCGGCGAACCACGTGAACTGGGAGCTCTTGAAGTGGAACAGGTGCTCGGCCCCGCCCTGGGTGACCTCCTGGTTCTTCCAGCTGGCCAGCCCGACGCCGCCGTACAGGTTCAGCCCGATGGAGATCGCCGCAAAGATCATTCCCACGGGCAGGCACCAGACGATGTTCTCGAACTGTCGCCGGACGGTTGTGGACCACCCGGAGTTGGTGAGGTGGAAGACGAGCGTGAAGAACATGCCCCCGAGCCCGAGCCCGATGGCGATCATGGCGCCGATGTGCAGCCCGGCGGCGGCGTGCTTGGTCGCGCTGAACAGCCCGATCACGGTCAGCAATAGCCCCAGCGCCCCGACCATGAAGAAGGTGTTGGAGAGCATCGACCACGAGCCGGCGTCGAGCCGAACGTTCCGGTCTTCCATGATCGCGTCGTCGGAGGCGGTGATCTGGCTCATGGCCCGCCCCCGTTCGATTCGGGCGGTGTCGGCGCATCGGGCGCATCGGCGTCGCGCTGGGTAAGCAGGTTCTGGCGCACGTCTTCGGGCACCTGGTCGGAGTCAATCGTGGTGCGTGAGGCCTGCAGGGCGCGGATGTACGCGACGACCGCCCACGTGTCGCGCTCGCTCAGCGCGTGCGCGTAGCCGGGCATCTTCTGCGCGCCCGTCGCGTCGAACATGCCATTGCGGGCAACGTCGAAGATGTACCCGTCCTTGCCCGTGCGCTGCGCCGGGTCGCGATACTTGTCCTGGTGATAGCTCGGCGGCCGGGTGATCCAGCGGTCGCCGACCATTCCCCGTCCGTCACCAAGGTAGCCGTGGCAGGCGGAGCAGTAGATGTTGAATCGGCTCTGCCCGCGGAGGACGAGATCGCGCGTGACCTCGACCGACGGCGGGATCGTGTTGAGGAAATCGCCCTGGGCGTCCACGCCTCGGTAGAACGCGTCGTCCTCGCGGAGCAGGTCTTTTCGCGAGTCGATCAGGGGCCCGGCCCACTCCTCGTGGCCGTATTTCGCCTCGAACGCGACCGGGTCGAAGTCGTAGCGCCCGAAGGCGACGGCGCCCTCCACAGCCGGACGCATGGTCCGACCGTCGGCGAAGAACGCGCTCTCGCTCTGCGGCTTCCACTTGGGCGAGTCGTCCATGTCGGGCAGGATCTGTCGCGGCGGATTGTCGCTCCGATCGCCCCGGCACCCGGGGAGCGCCGCGACCGCCAGGCACACCCCCGCGGCGCACAGCACCCGGGCGACTCGGGACCGGGTTGTTGGAAGCAGCGTGGTCATGGTCAGTGCTCTGATTCGTCGGTCTCAATCGTCCTCGATCAGCTCGATATCCGTGCCCCCGAGCGACTCGAGGAAGGCCCGCGTCTGCTCGGGGTCGAACTTGGGGTCTTCCGCCTCGATCGCGATCATGTACCGGTCGTCGCTGACGCGCAGGAACCGCTCGCTGCGGAACAGCGGGTGGTTGAACCGCGGCAGCCCGTTCAGGGCCAGCATCCCGAACAGGCTGGTGAACGCCGCGAACAGAACGCCCATCTCGAACGTGATGGGGACGAACGGTTCCCAGGCGCCGTAGGGCTTGCCCTGCACGACGATCTGAAAGTCCACCGCGCTCATCCACCACTGCATGAGGTACGCCAGCCCAACGCCCGTGAACGCACCGGTCGCGACCAGAACCGGCAGGATCGTCCGCTTGACACCCATCGCCTCGTCCAGCCCGTGCATCGGGTACGGGCTGTAGACGTCCCATTTGGCGAAGCCCGAGTCGCGCATCTTTTCGGCGGCGTGGTAGACGCTCGCGGGCGTGGCGAACTCGGCCACGATCCCGTACACAGCCGCGCCGGATTCGGTCACGAACCGCGGCGCTCTGGGCGTGATGAAGGGGATGTAGTCGCTGATGGCCATGTCAGTGCTGCTCCGTGGCGCCGCCCTCGGGCCGGTGCGGGTCGCCCTGCGGTGTGACCGCCTTGAGTTCGGCCATCGCGAACATCGGCAGGAACCGCATGAACAGCAGGAAGAGCGTCAGGAAGATCCCGACACTTCCCGTGAAGGTCAGGACGTCGACGGTCGTGGGAAAGAACATATGCCACTCGCCGGGCAGGAACGCGCGGTGCAGCGAGGTGACGATGATCACGAACCGCTCGAACCACATGCCCACGGTCACGGCGCACGCCACCAGCCAGATCGCCAGCGGGTTCTGACGCACCCACTTGAACCAGAACACGTTTGGGACGACCACGTTGCAGGTGATCATGGTCCAGTACGCCCACCAGTACGGGCCGGTCGCACGGTTGATGAAGACGTAGAGCTCCATCTCGTTCACGCTGTACCAGGCGATGAAGAACTCCATGGCGTAGGCGAACCCGACCATCCAGCCGGTGACGAGCACGATCTTGGCCATGTTCTCGAGGTGGTGCAGCGTGAGCAGATCCTTGAAGTTGGGGTAGACCTCGCGGGCGGGGATCAGCAGGAACAGCACCATGGCGAAGCCGCCGAAGATGGCGCCGGCGACGAAGTAGGGCGGGAAGATGGTCGTGTGCCACCCGGGCAGAATCGCGGTCGCGAAGTCCATGGAGACGATGGAGTGGACGGAGAGGACCAGTGGCGTGGCGATGCCGGCGAGCAGCATGTACGCCTTCTCGTACCGGTGCCAGTGCCTCGTGCTGAAGCGCCACCCCAGGGCCAGGAAGCCGAAGACATACGCCCGGAGGTACGTGCCCAGGGTTCTGGAGCCGGCGCGCAGCCGACGGTGCGCCCGGTCGCGCAGCGTCGCGAAGTCCGGGATCATGCCCATGTACCAGAACAGCAGCGAGACGGTCATGTACGTGCCCACCGCGAAGACGTCCCAGAGCAGCGGCGAGCGGAAGTTGGGCCAGATAATGTTGGAATTGGGGATCGGCGCCAGCATCCATGCCATCCAGACGCGGCCGACGTGAATGCCGGGGAAGATCCCGGCGCAGATGACTGCGAAGATGGTCATGGCCTCGGCCGAGCGGTTCACCGCCGTGCGCCACTGCTGCTTGAACAGGCAGAGGATGGCGGAGATGAGCGTGCCGGCGTGTCCGATCCCGATCCAGAACACAAAGTTGGTGATGTCCCAGGCCCAGCCGACCTGGCTGGTCAGCCCCCAGACGCCGACGCCCGTGATGATGAGGTACAGGATCATTATGGTGCCGACGCCGGCGAGGGTGGACGTCAGGCCGAACAGCATCCACCACCACTTGCCCGGCGGGTTCTCGACATAGCCGCAGACGATCTCGGTAATCTCGCCCGGCGTGCGGTTGTTGAGGACGAGCGGGGGTCGAACCGTGGGGTCGTCCAGGAGCGAGCCGTCGCCCGTGCCCGGGGCGGGCGGCGCGGTCGGCATGGCCCGAAGCCCCGCCAGCCGCTCGGCTGTCACCTGGTCCGGGTTCAGGCTCGTCATGCGTGAACCCCGTTGGAAAGACCGAGCACGCGCAGGCTCAGGGCGTAGCCGGCGTCCTCGGCGGTCTTGGTGCGGTCAAACATGAACGTGTGGCCGGCGGCCTCGTCCGAGCCCTGATCCTCTTCGTGCGTCTCACCGCCGGCACGAATCGGATCCGTCGTGCGCCGGTGCTCGGAGATCATCGCCTCGTTGGGGTTGTTGACGCGGATCATGTGGGCGGTGCGGGGACGGGTGTCGAGGTAGCCCAGCAGCAGGTAGGCGCGCTGGCTGTTGTGGGTCGCGTGCACGGCGGCGGTCTCGTCGCGCAGATCACCGAAGACAATCGACTCGCTCGGGCACGCCTGTTGGCACGCGGTCTTGAAGAAGCCGTCGGGGATGTGTGGCTCGTTGGTTCCGGGCTTGTTGATGCCGCGGATCTTGGCCTCGATGCGCGCCTCGTTGACGCGCTGGATGCAGTACGAGCACTTCTCCATCACGCCGCGGGACCGCACCGTCACGTCCGGATTCTTCTGGAGCTTCTCGATCTCGCTGAGCTTCTCGCGCAGGCGCGGTGGGATAAAGTTGACGTTGTCGGGTCGGCCAGTGATGCCCTGCCCGATGAAGTCGCCGTTGAATGCTTTGACGCCATAATCGAAGAAGTTGAACCGGCGGACCTTGTACGGGCAGTTGTTGGCGCAGTACCTGGTGCCGATGCACCGGTTGTAGACCATGTAGTTCATGCCCTCGGGCCCGTGCGAGGTGGCGTTGACGGGGCAGACGGTCTCGCACGGCGCGTTCTCGCAGTGCACGCAGGCGACGGGCTGGTACACCATCCCGTCCGGGTGGCGCCAGTCCGAGCCCTTGTTGTCGTCGCCGCTGTAGTAGTAGCGATCGACGCGGATCCACGCCATCTCACGGCCCTTGGCGGTCTCCTTCTTGCCGACGATGGGGATGTTGTTCTCCGCCTGGCAGGCGATGGTGCACACGCCGCAGCCCGTGCACGTCGACAGGTCGATGGTCATGCCCCACTGCTGCCCCTGTGCGTACCGGGCCGACGCGATCGGTTCGCTCTTGCTCCGGTTCCGCGGATTGTCGTAGATGGAGAGGTTCGGCGGCGCGTGGGCCATCTCGCCCAGCTTCTCGGCGACGTTGAGCCTCTTGGTCGTGCCGTAGCCCGAGTCCTTGACGACCTCGCGGCCGCCGGGTTCGTGCTCGAGCTCCTCGGCGTGCGTGTCCCACCATTTCTTGTCGATCTGTCGAACGATGGAGGTCCGCCCCTCCAGCGACCAGTGGTTCTGGGTGCTGGCGATCATGTACTCGCCCGGGGCGCGGCTGACCTGGGCCCCCGAGGCGGCCAGCCCGACCCCGACCGACTTGACCTGATACGTGTTGAACCCGACCTGGTAGTTGAGCTTGGGCGATGCGTCGCCGCCCACCCGACCGCAGACGCGACGCCCGTATCCGAACTGCAGGATGACGGTGTCGTCGGGCATGCCGGGCATGACCCAGACGGGGATGTCCATGGCGTGCCCGGCGACCGTCAGGCGGATCATCCTCGCCTTGGGCATCTTTTTGGTGTACGGGTCGGGCATGAGGTCGAGGCGTTCGGCCGTGGACGGGCTGATCAGCGCCGGGTTGTCCCACGCGATGCAGGTCGCGGGCTGGGGGAGCTCCTGCAGCCACCCGATGTTGGCGAATCGGCCGTCGTACACGTTCCCGGGCATGAACAGCACGTCCAGCGAGCCCGGAGCGGGTCCGGCGTGGACATCGATCTTCCTCACGGCGTCGGCGACGGTGGACATGCGGACGGTTCGTGTCGATGCGGCGGTCGTGACGCCCGCGATCACGCCGTCCTGCAGCCATCGGTTCCATTTCTTGTCAAAGCCGCTCTCGCCCACCCGGCCTCGCCAGACGTCGCGCACGATCGCCCGCCCGTCGGGGTGCGGGTCGCCCGTCAGCATCAAGAGCAGCTCGATCTCGCTCTTGCCGCCGTACAGGGGCGCGATCATCGGCTGGATGACCGAGACGCTGCCGTCGTACGCCTCGGCGTCGCCCCATGCTTCAAGGTAGTGCGTCCCGTTCAGCGCCCACGTCGACAGCGACGAGGTCTCCGAGCGCGAGCCGGCCATGCAGACCGTCGTCGCAACCTGCCGGTACAACGCCTCGAACCCGAGGCCGGCGGGCGCGTCATAGACGGGGTTGGCGTCGATGGTCACGATCGTGTCGATCTGCCCCGAACGAATGCGATCGGCCAACGCTGCGAGCTGGTCCGAGGTGGACGACGCCTCTTCCTCGCCCATCGGCAGGTAGGTGACGGTTGTGCCGACGTTGCCCAGGACCGCGTTGAGCGCGTGGATCAGGGCCTGGATCTGCGGCGACACGGACGGGCCGGCCACGATCACGCATTCGCCCCGATGATCGAGGAGGTCCTGTGCGACGGCGGTGATCCAGTGCTGGTGGTCGTAGCGAACCGAGGCGGGGGGCTGCAGGGCCAAGAGGGCGGCGGCAATCTCGCCCAGGCCCGTGACGCCCTGCCCGCTCAGCGCCGCCACGATCCGCGACGCCAGCCGAACGACGTACGCGGAGATTTCCGACGGCGGCAGTGCGAGTCGGTGGTCCGCCGAGGCCCCGGTGTTCGAGTAGGCTGTCTCCACCGCGTACAGCCGGTTCATCTCGTCATGGGCCTTCATGACCCTTCGCCCGGCCGCAAACGCCCGCGCGTTGGGCACGCTCATCGCCCCCGAGCACAGGAAGTCGCTGCTGATGGCCAGGATGCGCTTGGCCTTGGCAAAGTCGTGCAGGACACGCATTGGCTGACCGAACGCGAGGCGCGTGCCCTGGGCGGGGTTGTCCGAACCCGCGGCGTCGTAGGCGATCCACGTCGCGCCGGGCCAACGCTTGAGCACCTGCGCCCTGACCCGGTTGCGCGACGGGCTGGTCTTCTTGTCGACGATGAAGGCGAGCTTGGTGCCGCCGTCAGCGTCGAGCCGCGCGAAGTGCGCCGCCTGCCACTGGTTGAACTCTTCCCAGGAGCGCGGGCGCTGCGGCTCGCCGCCGATGGTGGTTCGCGGGTCGGTCAGACGGTCGGGGTCGTACAGGCCGAGGATCGACGCCTGCGCGAAGACGGAGGTCCGGCCGCGGTTGATCGGGTGCAGCGGGTTGCCCTCGATCTTGGTCGGGCGGTTCTCGTGTGTCTCGACGAGGAGCCCCTCGGCCCCGCCGCCGGGCAGCGGCATCGCGGTGGCGTAGTACATGGCCTTGCCCGGGATGACATCCTCGGGCACCGCGGCCGAGTACGGCATGATCTTGTGGTCGGGTCGGCGACAGCCCGGGATGGTCGCGGCGCCCGCCAGGGCCATGGACGCCCCCATCAGCTTCATGAAGTCGCGGCGGCTGGACGAGAGCAATTCCGACGCGCCGCCGGGAAACTCTCGCTCGACGAAATCGCGAAACCCGTCCGAGTCGGCGAACTCGTCCACGCTGCGCCAGTACCGCCGACCGTGCGACACCTGTGCGGCTCGGTCCTGCGCACCCGCCCGGTGCTCGCCCTTCGTCGAGGGGCATTGATCAAGAGACTTCATGGTCGCGGTCATTCCTCGGATCTCGGCGTGGTGGGCCGAGCGATTGGTGGTTCAATAGTGGCACGCCCCGCAGTTCTCCGGCGGCGCGAACTGCAATTCTTCCGCGAACGCTCTGGCCCAGGCCTGGTTCGCCGATGGATCTCGCATCCAGTCGTCCTCGACCCACTTCAGCTGAGTCACGTTTTCCGGCGGAACCAGGTGCAGCTCCGGATGAGCGCCGGCGCCCTTGATGTCGCGATGGCACGACAGGCACCAGCCCATCGACAGGCTCTGAGACTGGAAGACCTTGGGCATCGCCGTGATCTGGCCGTGGCAGAAAAAGCAGCTCACGCCCGCGTTGACATGCACGTCGTGCGGGAAGTTGCGGACGTAGTCGGGCAGCTTGTGTATGCGACGCCACGCGACGGATTCACCGCCTTGCACGACCGGCAGTCCTTCCTCTTCGTACGCGACACGCTGCGCCTGCGCCTCGTCCCAGTGTCCTTCCGACTCCATCGCGGCGATCTCGTCGTAGCGGGTGCCCGCGTCGTACGCGTCGCGAAGGAACTGGGTCTTGTCCTGGATCCGCGTGCTGACATCGACGCTGAGTCTGCCCTGGGCGTGGCATCCGATGCACGTGGCCACGTTGGGGATGTTCGCCTCGGGCGACTGCTCGACCTTGGTGTGGCAGTATCGACAGTCGAGCCCGAGCTTGCCCGCGTGGAGTTGATGGTCGAACCCGCCGCCCGGCTGCACGGGCATGTAGCCGACCTCCCAGAATTTGGGCGTGAAGTAGTACCAGCCGCCGGCGACGACGGTGCAGACACCGCCCAGCGCGCACAGCGCCGAGACTGTCGGCAGGAAGTTCAGCCACTTCGGGAACAGGTTCCGCACCAATAGGCTCTTCGTGGACACCGATCCAGGAGGCCGAGGCGACGCGTGCCGACCCGGCGGGCGGGTTCTCACTCGTTCGATCCGGCTCGACTGGTCAATTGTCCGATCGGTCCGGTTTCCTGTGAGACCGTATTTTCTGCGCTTGCACCGTATGGTGTCAAGGAATCATTCTCGTCTGGCAGCAAATGAGACACAGTCTCAACGGGCTGCCGCGTTCTGGCGCGGGTATCATCGGCCTGCACCCGGCTCCGAACATGAATGCAGATACCAATCAAACTGCTAACATAATCCACGCCGCCCTGACGCTCGGCTTCCTTTCGTCGGTCCTCATGTGGTGCGCCTGGTTCCTCACGCACCTGCCGGGCCACCACGCACCGGCGGCGGTCACGGGCGTGCTGCTGCTGGTGGTCATGTCCGCGGTGCTGGCCCGGGCCGGGCTTGCCACCTCGCATCGTCCATGGCTGGTCGGGCTGCTAGCCGGGTTGACCTGCGGGCTGGTCAACCTGCTGCTGCTCGGCTCGGTGCTGGTCGAGCAGCCGACCTCGACGGCAAACCTCTCCCCGGGCACGTCGGGGATCCGCCCGGACGCGGTCATTCTCGTGCCCGGATTCCTGCTGTTGTGCAGCGTGCTGGGAGCGATCGCCGCCGCCGCGGGATCACGCCTGGCGCGCACCGGCCGAGACGACCCACAGCGCGACTGGGTGGCGGCGTTCGCCTGGGTGGCCGTGATTGCGACCATCCCGGTGCTGCTCATCGGCGGCATTGTGACCAGCGCCGACGCTGGACTTGCGGTCCCCGATTGGCCGGGCAGCTACGGCGCCAACATGTTCCTCTACCCCCTCGCCCTCATGGCCGACCCGCGTATCTTCCTCGAACACACCCACCGTCTGTTCGGCTCGCTGATCGGCCTCACCACGCTCGTGCTCTGTCTCCAGGCCCTTTTTTCCCGCAGAACCATGCTGATCAAGGGCTGGGCGATCGGGCTGCTCGTGCTGGTGATCGTTCAGGGCATCATGGGCGGCCTGCGTATCGTCGAGCAGAATCCCTACTTCGGCGCCCTGCATGGCGTGACCGCTCAGGTGTTTTTCGCGCTGGTGGTTGCGTTCGCGGCCGTGCTTGCATCGAAGAAAGCCGACCCCAACCAGCCACCGTTCGGCAGGGCCGGCCCCATGACCGCCATCTGGCTGGGCTGCGTCCTGCTTCAACTCGTCTTCGGCGCGATGTACCGCCATCTCAGCGCGTCCGATCAGGAACTCGCGGGCGTCGGGCACATCCTGATGTCCCACATCGGCTTCTCGTTCGTCGTGCTCATCCTCGCCGTGGTCACGGGGTCCATGCTTCGAGGCAAAAGCGGCGAAAACGAATCTATCCCACAGGCACGGATCCGCGTCGGCAAGTCCATGATCCATGTGGTCGGCCTTCAGTTCATCCTCGGATGGGCAGCCTTCTTCTTCTCCCGGAACCGCGGCACTCCCCCCACAGCCGACGAACTCTCCGCCGAGCAGGTGCCGCTGGTCGAAACCCTCGTCACCATGGCGCACCAGCTCAACGGCGCGTTCGTGCTGGCCCTTGCCACACTGGCGTTCGGAATGTGGATCGTTTCGCGGCGAGCGGGTCAGCGGGGCTAGAGCGTCGCCCGCTCAGAACTATCGGGAAGTAGTCGAGGTGCGCAGGACGCCGAGTCTGAGTCCGCGAAGGCTCGGATAGCTGCGGTGACCTCGATACATACGTCCGCGATCCGAGCCTTCGCCCGCAGCGGGCTCAGACTCGGCGTCCGGGCTCAGACTCGGCGTCCGGGCTCAGGCTCGGCGTCCGTTCAGGTGCGGCCGGGCAATCCGCGCCCGCCCGAGGCGTTATCCTTGTCGGTTGATGGTCAGCCGACGGACGCGGAGACGATCTATGACCACGGCGACACGACTGAGCCCGCTCACGCCCATCCGCGATGCGGACTTCGGGTACGAGCAGGCTCGGCACCTGCTCTGGCGGGCCGGGTTCGGCGGCTCTCCCGAGCAGATCCAGACGCTCAGCAACTGGGGGCCTAAGAGGGCGGTGGACCACCTGCTCGACGTCAAGGAGATCGCGTACGACCGGCCCAGGGCGGACGCGTTCGATCGCGACATCATGCAGCCGCCAACGCGCGAACAGCGTGCAGCCATCGCCCGCGCCCGGCGCGAGCGCGACGAGGAGGTCGTGGCGCGGTTCCGCGCCGAGCGTCAGAATCGGCAGCGCCGGGATCGGCGACAGATCCGGCTGATCCAGCGCTGGTGGCTCACGCGCATGATCGAGACGCCGCGCCCGCTCGAGGAAAAGATGGTGCTGTTCTGGCACGGGCACTTCGCCACCAGCTACCGCACCATCGAGAACTCCTACCACATGTACCTGCAGAACCAGTTGTTTCGCACGCACGCGCTGGGAAACTACGGGCGGCTGCTGCACCAGATCATCCGCGACCCGGCCATGATCGCGTACCTGGACAACAACGACAGCCGCCGAAACCGACCGAACGAAAACCTCGCCCGCGAGATCATGGAGCTGTTCAGCCTCGGTGTGGGCAACTACACGGAGAAGGACATCAAGGAGGGCGCGCGGGCGCTGACGGGCTATACCTTCGTGGACGACGAGTTCACGTTCCAGCCGCGCAACCACGACGACGGGCCCAAGGCGATCCTGGGCCGCTCGGGGCGGATGGACGGCGACGACTTTGTCAACGCCATTCTCGCCCGGCGCGCCTGCTCGCGGCACATGTGCCGGAAGCTGTACAAGTTCTTCGTCGCCGGCGTGCCGGAGTCGTCCAGGCAGACGGACCCGGAGGCCAACTCGGTCATCCGCAGCCTCGCGTCGCTGTTCGCCGCCCGCGACTACGAGATCAAGCCGGTGCTGCGGAAGCTGTTCCTGAGCGAGCACTTTTACGGCCCGGGCGTGATGAACGAGCAGATCAAGTCGCCGGCGGAGTTGACCGTGGGCGCGATCCGGACGCTGAACGTGCCGCCGCGCGATCTGTCCATCCTGCTGGACGCGATGGACCTCATGGGCCAGAGCGTGCTGTTCCCGCCGAGCGTCAAGGGCTGGGACGGCGGTCGGAGCTGGATCAACACGTCGACCCTGTTCGTGCGGCAGAACACGCTGAGCTATCTGCTGACGGGCAAGAAGCCGGCCGGGTACGACGCGCTGGCGAATCTGGAGAAGTACGACCCGATGCCGTTGCTCTCGCCGCTGGCCCGGGTTGCGCCCGGCGCCGATCGCGACGCGGCGCAGGTTGTTGATTACCTGATGCGGTTCACGCTCGGGCGCACGCCGCCCAGGGCCCGCAAGTCGCTGCTCGCGTTCATGGCCGGGCACGACAACCGCGTCACGCCCGAGATCGCCACCGGGCTGCTCCTGCTCATCACGGCGATGCCGGAGTACCAGTTGTGCTGACCGAACGAGGCCAAACTGCAATGCGCCGCGCGGCACGTCGATACAATGCGCCGGCACCGCGCCGATACACTCTGATGCGCGATGCGCCGGTTTGCCATCCGGCCGATTAGGATACCACTCATGGACCTGCACAATGCCAACGCGTACACCCGTCGGGAGTTCATCGGCCGGGGTGTGATGCTCGCCTCGGCCGCGATCGCGGTGCCGCAGTTCATCCAGCGCTCGGCGCTTGGGCTGCCCACGCCGGCGCCCGGCATGGGGTGTGTGCCCGGCGTGGACGAGGGTCGAATCCTGGTGGTGGTCCAGCTGTCGGGCGGCAACGACGGGCTCAACACCGTCGTGCCGTACGGCTCGGACGACTACTACGCCAACCGCCCGGGCATCGCGATCCCGCGCGACCGTGTGCTGCGTCTTTCGGGCTCGAACGCGGTGGGGCTGCACCCGAACCTCACGGGCATGAAAGACCTCTTCGACGACGGGCAGTGCGCCATCGTGCAGGGCGTGGGGTACCCGAACCCCAACCGCTCGCACTTCAAGTCGATGGACATCTGGCACACCGCCGACACGTCCGCGATCGGAGACGGGTGGCTGGGCCGATACTTCGACGCCGAGTGCGTCGGCTACGGCAAGGGCGAGAGCGGGACGGCCGAACCCACGGTGCAGGGACAGCCCGGCATCGCGGTGGGTCGGACGGCGCCGCTGGCGATGCAGGGTCGGCAGGTCAAGCCGATCTCGTTCGAGACCGCGGACCTGTTCCGGTGGACCGGGCACGACATCCACCCGTCACTGCGCAAGCCGTACGAGCAGATCTGCGCGCGCGGCGAGCCGGACACGCTTGCGCCCACGCCGGACGCGAACTCGAACGCGTCGTTCCTGGTCCGGACCGCGCTGGACGCGCAGGTGTCCAGCGACCTGATCCGCAAGGCGGTGGCGACCCAGCCGCTGGTCAGGTACCCGGGCTCTCGGCTGGGGCGCGACCTGGCGATGGTGGCGGCGATGATCCGCGCCGGGCTGCGCACGCGGGTGTACTACGTGTCGATCGGCGGCTTTGACACCCACGCCGGCCAGGGCGCCGCGCAGGGCAGCCACGCCAACCTGATGAACCAGTTCGCCCAGGCTGTCCGGGCCTTCTACCTCGATCTCAAGGCGCAGGAGAATGACTCGCGCGTGCTGAGCATGACCTTCAGTGAGTTCGGTCGGCGCGTGCGGCAGAACGCCTCGGGCGGCACGGACCACGGCACCGCGGCCCCGATGTTCCTGTTCGGGCCCATGGTCGAACCCGGGCTGCACGGCGGGCACCCGTCGCTGACGGATCTGGACAACGGCGACCTGAAGTTCAAGAACGATTTCCGCTCGGTGTACGCGGCGATCCTCGAGAACTGGATGCAGGCCGACGCCAGGGCTGTGCTCGAAGGCGTGTACCGCCCGCTGCCGATCATCAAGACGTAGCGACCTCGGCGATCAGATCCTCGGGCGTCAGGCCCATCGTGGTCAGCGACAGCGACGCGCCGCACTCGGGACACACGACGCCATCGTTTTCCACACGCAGGCCGAGGAGTGAGTAGTCGCATCCCGGGCACCGCGCGCCGCGAAGTTCCATGCGAACGAGCCACCGTAGCCACAAGTCGCGCACAACCAGAGCGCACAATGCGCCCAGAAAAACCACCGCCGCAAACCCGCTGGTGATGATCCAGAGACTCGTGGAGTCGTCCTGTAGACGATCGATCAGAGCCCCTGGCCCGACTCTCAGAATCGTGCCCGCGCACGTCCACGTGAGCAGCATCGCCGTCAATGCCGCCAGGAAACCCCCAACAGTTCGCCACAGGTTCCTTCGCTGAGCCCGTGCGACGTACGCCCGACACTGCTCGTCAGTGAACCTATCAAGCTCCGGGAACGCGCGGTACAGTTTCGAGAGTGGCAGCCGCATTCAACCGCCCGATTCGGGAGGATCACTGGCGGGGTTCGGCTGAGGCTCGACCTGGGTCGGCGTCTGTTGCGGCCGATCCTGCCGCGCCACGCGATTCTGAAGCGACAGCATGATCCAGACGCACAGCCCCGCGACCAGCGCGAGCGGGCAGATCAGATAGATGGTCAGGGCGACATTCTCCCACCGACTTTGCACGGGCTTTTCGCTCATCGGCGCCTCGGATTCACGCACAGCACACCGGGGATGAGCCCCCCGAATCCCGGGTTCCGCCCCGCGAACCGCGCGATCAGCCCCGGGCCTGGGCGTACAACTCGGCGACGTTGGGCCAGTTCACCACGTTCCAGAACGCCGCGATGTAGTCCGGCCGACGGTTCTGGTAGTTGAGGTAGTAGGCGTGCTCCCAGACGTCCAGGCCGAGGATCGGGGTGCCGCCGATGCCCGCCACCGCCTGGCCCATGAGCGGCGAGTCCTGGTTGGCGGTGGAGCCGACCTTGAGCCCGTCGCCATCGAGGTAGAGCCAGGCCCAGCCGGAACCGAACCGCGTGGTCGCGGCAGTGGCGAAGGTGTCCTTGAACGCGTCGAAGCTGCCACATGCAGCGTTGATGGCTTCCAGGAGGGAACCACCCGGTTCGCCCCCGCCCCCGTTGCCCACCGGGGCCAGGATCTGCCAGAACAGAGAGTGGTTGGCGTGCCCACCGGCGTTGTTGCGTGTGGCAGTACGTATGTTGTCCGGTATATCGCTGAGGTTGGCGACGATCTCCTCCACGGGTTTGTCGGCCCAGGCGGATCCCGCCAGGGCAGCGTTGGCCTTGGACACGTACGCCGCGTGGTGCTTCCCGTGATGAATTTCCATGGTTCGGGCATCGATGTGCGGCTCGAGGGCGTCGGCGGCATACGGCAGATTGGGCAATTCGAGGGGCATTTGAGATTCTCCATCCAAAACGTCGGGGTGTTACCGATCACACACCAAGTAAACTGGGTCGAATCTTCACCTGCGGGGTTGCCACGGAGGCGAAATCTGCTATTCTCAACGCACCAAACCCGCCGCGACCACAGGCGCACGAAGACCCCGCGATCAGGCTAAGCCCCTCTGTGCCAGCGGTCAACGCGATTTGGGTGACATCCGGGTCAGGGAGGCCT
>JADFGU010000010.1:15598-23404 GCA_022567535.1 Planctomycetota bacterium
TTTCCACACCCCGTTGCACGTGCGGTCGGGACGTGGTACATAAAAGCGGGTTTCCTGGGCCTGATTCCGGGATTCGGGTGAAACTTTACCCCTCCTGGAGCGTAATAAACCCGTGCAGCCTTCGTTGTTGGATCGGCGACGGGTTGAGCAGATCGGCGTTCTGGAGCTCTTACGCGGGCAGCGTGCGGGCCGGGACGTTCGCAGGGGGTGGACAGAGAGAGAAGAGGCCCCAAAGTGGGGCAAAGAATGGTCGGCTCGCCGGGTGGATCTGCCCGGTTGTCGGTCACGAGTCGCCGTGTGTGCGGCGCTCGGGGTTTCGGTCGATCGAAGTCTGAGAGAAGGCTCGATCGGGATTTCAGGACCGGGTGCCGGGGCCCGGTCCTCGGGTGCGAAGGACCGAATGATGACGCAGGCAAGACAAAGATCATTGAGCCCGCTGGAGCAGGTGCGTCGCAAGCACCGTGTGGGTGTTGAGGACACCGCCAAGGGGTCGTCGCCCGCCCGCCGGGCGCTGAGCCGCGAGGACGAGAAGCTGCTCGCGCAGATCCTGACCAAGGAGCAGGATTTCATCGACAGCGAGGTCTTCCGGGAGACGAACGCCGAGACCGGGATCTACGACGACGCCCCGGAGATCGCCAAGCCGGACACCACGTGGTACCACCCGGTGATGGACGATCTGTCCTCGACGCGTACGCGCACGGTGAAGAGTTCGCAGCAGGTGATCCTGACCGGGGCTGAGGAGCGGGTTCTGTTCTACCAGTTCAACTACGCCCGGTTCCGTGTGTACTCGCTTCAGCAGGAGATCTGGGCGCGTCCGGACAAGCAGCCGACACGCGAGCAGGCGGACCAGATCCTGCACTGGTATCTCAGGGCCGAGCGGATCCGCGAGCAGATCGCCGAGACGAACCTGGCGCTGGTGCTGGCGATGGCCAAGCGCACGCGCATGAGCGAGGTGGACTTCGCCGACCTGGTGTCTGAGGGGAACATGGCTCTGCTGCGCGCGGTGGACAAGTTCGACGCGGGTCGGGGGTACAAGTTCAGCACGTACGCCTGCCGGGCGATCCTCAAGGCGTTCAGCCGCCAGGGCATGAAGCTGAGCAAGTACCGGCAGCGCTTCCCGACGGACTTCGACCCCAAGCTGGAGAAGTCAAACTATCTCGAGACCAGGCGGGCGGACTTCGAGCAGGACGTGGCCAGCGAGGTTCGGCGGATCGTGGTCGAGAACCAGGCCGAGCTCACCTCGGTGGAACGGACGGTGATCGAGCACCGTTTCGGCCTGGAATCCGGTCAGAGCGAGAAGCCGATGACGCTGGAGCAGGTCGGGCAGATCATCGGCGTGACCAAGGAGCGCGTGCGCCAGATCCAGAACAAGGCGATGGAGAAGATCCGGACGCAGCTTGAGGTGGGATTCCTCGGGACTCGTC
Organism: Planctomycetota bacterium; assembly: GCA_022567535.1. Classification (GTDB taxonomy): domain Bacteria; phylum Planctomycetota; class Phycisphaerae; order Phycisphaerales; family UBA1924; genus JADFGU01. The sequence continues at coordinate 17,023 of JADFGU010000010.1, forward strand.
CGGTCGAGGAGGAGCCGGAGGACATGGCCGAGGTGGCGTCGCTCAACTGAACGCCGTCGGGCACGGGCCCGACGCACCCCCGCGCGCGGGGGGTCTTTGTGGGACGATGACCCGTGCGCACGGCCGGGAAGCGCTGTCGGCGCGGGGGAACCGCCCCATGGCGATCTGCGAACCGAGACGCGATGAGGCTCTCGCTCGGAGGCCCCCTCCGCAGGCCGGTTCGAGAGTCGCTCGGGCGGCGGCGCGAGGCTAGTCTACATGCACACTGAGCACACCAAAGCCGGAGGCGGCATCGCCGACGGAGATCGTGGGAGAGAGTCCTGAAATGATCGCGCCAGCGACAACCACAGATGTCGGGCACGTCACGCTCGACCCGGACAAGAAGCACGACCCGCACGCGACGCGTTTCGGGAAGTTTCTGAAGGTGTGCATCAAGTTCGAGGCCTCGGACCTGATCCTCAAGACGGGGTACGTGCCCGAGATCCGTGTGCGCGGCGCGCTCAAGCCCCTGGACACCGAGCCGGTCACCGCCGAAGAGTTCATGCAGATCGCGCAGCACATCCTGACCAAGGAGCAGTTCGACGACCTGCACCACTACGGACACGTGGACTTCGCGTACGACTACGACGAGGGGAACCGGTTCCGCGTGAACCTGTTTCAGGCGCGCGGCAAGCTGGCGATCGCGGCCCGGCTGATCACGAGCAACATCCTGCCGTTCGAGGGTCTGTACCTGCCGCCGATCATGTCCGAGATCGCGATGCAGCCCCAGGGCATCGTGCTGCTGTCGGGCGTGACGGGCTCGGGCAAGAGCACGACGATCGCGTCGATGCTCGACTACGTCAACCAGCGCAGGCCGGTGCACATCGTCACCATCGAGGATCCGATCGAGTACATCTTCGAGGACAAGAAGGCGACGATCAACCAGCGCGAGATCGGGATCGACGTGATCGATTTCAACATCGCGCTCAAGGCGCTGGTGCGTGAGAACCCGGACGTGGTGCTGATCGGCGAGATGCGCGACAAAGTGACGTTCGAGGCGGCGCTGAACGCGGCGGAGACGGGGCACCTGGTCTACGGCACAATCCACGCGTCGAGCGCCACGCAGACGTTCAGCCGCATCTACGGGCTGTTCGAGTCGAGCGAGATCGGGCAGATCCGGCATATGCTGGGGTACCAGATGCGCGCGTTCGTGTACCAGAAGCTGCTGCCGACGCTGCACGAGAAGATCCATCGGATCCCGGGGGTCGAGATCCTCATCAACAACACGGTGGTTCAGAAGTACATTCTCGAGGGTCGCGAGGGCGAGCTTCGCGAGTACCTGAACTCGGTGGAGGCGAGGCAGAGCGGGATGGTTGACTTCAACGACGCGCTGGTGGAACTCGTCGAGCAGGAATACATCCACATGCGGGTGGCCCTGGACGCGTCGCCCAACAAAGAAGACCTTATCATGAAGCTGAAGAAGCTGAAGTAGGCCGCTCGCGTGGGTGACGGACGGCACACGCGAGGACAATCTGACCCGCCGTCCGTTCTGGATTGAGCGTTCGCAGCCCGGGGCAGCCCGGCGCCACGGATTGGCATGGTGGCCCGACCATTTGTCTGATCGGGATTGAATCGAAGTATTTGCACTGATTCCGGGGATCGCCGGTCGCCTCCCCGGGCCTGGACTGAGGTGAGCCCGGCCATGTCACACACGCCCAACACGCCGAGCATGCTTGCGCTGGAAGGTCTGATGCTGGTCTCGGCGTGGAAGCCGATCGTGCTGCTGGCGCCGTGGGTGGCGTGGGCGTGGTTTGTGTCGACGGTGCTGGACAAGCACGCGGCGCGGTTTCACCTCGGCCGCGACAAGTGGAACATGACGCACCTGAGCATGGGCACGGTGGCGCTGCTGGCGGCGTTCCTGATCCCGGGGACGAGCCACGTGGCGTTCGGGATCGCGCTGGGGGTCGTCGTGCTGATTCTGAGCGCCGACATCATGATCTACGCGATGTCCACCAACAATGACGACCGTGTGCCGGAGAAATTCAAGATCCGGTTCGACGCGTCGACGTGGAAGCAGGCCAAGGAGGAGAAGGCGCTCGCCAAGCGCGCGGGCAAGGCGGAGTTGCAGATCCAAACGCCCACCGGCACGGCGGTCGCTGTGCCGATGACCGATTCGGAGGATTTTCCAGTGCGCGTGGCGGCGGAGGGGATCTACATGCAAGCCAAGGCGGCGCGGGCCTCGCAGGTGGATATCGCTCCCGGTCGCGACAAAGCCTACGTGGTGTCGTGGGTCGTGGACGGGGTTCGGAAGGTGCAGCGTCAGTCCATACCGCCGGCGGAGGCGGTTCGGCTCATCGATTTCTGGAAATCGGCGGCGGAGCTTGACCTGAGCGACCGGCGCAGGCCTCGCTGGGCCGACATCACCGTGTCGCGGCACGAGCTGGGCGAGACCGTGCGTGTGAGCACGGCCGGTGGGCCGGCCGGGATGCGCCTCGGGATGCTCTTTGACCCGAGCGGGGCGGTGCGGCGCCCGGTCGAGGATCTGGGCCTGACCGAGACGCAGTTGGCGGAGTTGCGTGCGATCACGGAGGAGAGGCGAGGCGTAGTCCTGCTCGGCGCGGCGGCGGACAACGGCCGAACCACGACCCTGTACACCCTCGCGAAGATGCACGACGCCTACACGTCCAACGTGCAGACGCTCGAATTCGAGATGCAGTCCGGCCTGGAGGGCGTCCGGCAGAGTGTCTTCGACCCCCAGGCCGAGGGCCCTGAGTTCAGCACGTTCATGCGGTCGATCCTGCGTCGCGACCCCGATGTTGTGGTCGTGGCCGAGGTGCCCGACAACGCGACCGTGATCGAGATGTGCAAGAACGACCACGGGCGCACGAGGGTGTACGCCTCACTCAAGGCGGAGGGAGCGGTGCGGACCGTCGCGACTTTTGTCAAGGCGGCCGGTGATAATGAGCTCGCGGGCGACGCGTTGTACGGCGTGATGTCGTGGAAGCTGATGCGGCGTCTGTGCCAGAACTGCAAGGTGCCCTACCAGCCCTCGCCGGAGATGCTCTCGAAGCTCGGGCTGCCCGCGGCCAAGGTCAAGCAACTGTTCAAGAAGGGCGGTCAGGTGCTGATCAAGAACAAGCCGGACACTTGCCCGACCTGCCTGGGCAGCGGGTACTTCGGGCAGATCGGCGCGTTCGAGGTGTACCGTCTGGGGGAGGACGAGCGGGCGCTGATCCGGGGCGGCGACCTGAACGGGCTCCGCACGGCGCTGCGCAAGAAGGGGCTGCCGACGATCCAGCAGGTCGCGCTGCTGCGTGCGGTCGAGGGGATCACCAGCGTGGAGGAGGTCACGCGCATCACGGCGCCGAAACAGGACAAACCCAGCTCGGCTGTCCCGGTCGCGTAATCCCGAATCGGGCCTGGGAACCGCGGCCCGGTCCTGAGCGTCGAACCATTTCAGACCCGTCGCGCCGGCGGCGGCCGGAACGAGACCGAAGGAGACCACACTTTATGCCCATCCTGCCGCTGCTGACGTACGTGCTCGTGCTGCTCACGGCGTACACGTGGATAACGCGTGGGTTCTTCCCGGCGCTCTTGCACCTGGCGTGCACGATCGTTGCGGGAGCGATCGCCTTCGCGTTCTACGAGCCCGTCGCGTACTTCCTCATGGACATCGCCCCCCGGCGCGGGATCGGGACGATGCTGGCCGACGGCGCGTTCGGGATCTCGCTGGGATTGCTGTTCGCGCTGAGTGTGATCCTGGCGCGGCTGGCGGTGGACAAGCTCGTCCCCAAGAACGTCGTCGTGTCGGACCGGCTCAACAACATCGGAGGCGGGGTGTGCGGCCTTGGCATCGGCGTGCTCACGATCGGTATGCTGGTGATCTCGGTCAGCCACCTTCGGTTCGGCCCGGCGCTCCTGGGGTTCAGTCACCTCGAGTACAGCACGGACTCGCGCTCGCGCGGGAGCATCGTGCGGTCGTCGGCGATGCTCAGGCCGTATGTTGACAAAATCACCGCGACGTTCTATGAGCGTGCGTCGATGGGCGCGCTGCGGCCGATCAACGACGAGCCGCTGGGCAAGTGGCACCCGGGGATCGACGAAGAGGGAGCGATGCTGCGGATGACCTTCGAGGGCAAGAGCCGCAACGTGCTGCGGCCCGGCGACTTCACGGTGACGGGCCGCTACACGCTGGGCGATGTGGACACCGGCTCGAAGCTCGACGACTTCCTCAAGAGGGACACACTCAACCCGAGCGGCAAGGCGCAGGGTGCGGCGTTGCTGGACGGGGAGGTTATCACCAGGGGTCACCTCGAGGGGTACACGGTTCGATTCAAGTCCTCGGCCAAGGAGAAGGGCTCGGGAGCCCAGGTGGTCGTCGGCAACGGGCAGGTGCGCCTGCTCGTGGAGAAGGGCGGCACGACGAAAACCGTCTTCCCGGTCGCGGTGATCTCGCAGGGCGAATCGGCGACGCCGGACAAGTACCGCTGGCGTTTCGACGCCAACGAGGTGTTCATCGCCTCGGTGGGCGGCGCGTCCGAGGCGGAGATGACATTCGAGTTCGCGGTGCCGCACGGCTACACGCCGATCGCGATCTACGTCAAGGGCGTGCGGCGGGTGCTGGACGGGAATCTGGCTGGGGCGGACCGGCACTTCACATCGACGACGGAACGCGACAACTACTTCGCCCAGGACTTCGGGGAGGGTCAGAAGCTCAACGACCGCTCGGCCAGACGGGTCCGGATCGTCGGCAATTCGTCGAGGAGGTCCCGCCGCGGCGAACTGCGCCTGCGCGATGCGGGAATCCAGACCGGCTCGACGATCGGGTTCACCATCGCCAAGGGGCAGGAGCGCTCGCTCACGATCAGAAAGGACGAGTCGTCCAGGGGCGGGTACTTCATCATCGGCGGCGAGGAGACGTTCAACTTCAAGACCATCCGTGAATCCGGCAGAGGGCTCAACCGGAGCCTCCGGATCAACCGCTTCGATACGCCCGACGATGTGGTCATCGTCCAGCTCGACGTGACGCGCAGGGCGGTGATGTCGCTGATGAGTACCGCGGCCCAGAACGCGCCGCAGGACGAGCCGCTGCGTCTGTACGAAGAGGGCGGCGTGCTGTACTACGACGCCGTCGGGTACATCTACGAGGATTCCCAGTATTACAAGATCCGATACACGCCGGCCGACGCGCTGCGCGGGATGAACGATCTGGCGGACAAGGGCGCGCTGCCGTCGCAATCCAAGCCCGGAAAACTGAGGTTGCTGTTCCGGTGCAGCCGGGGCAGCAAAGTCGTGGGCTTCGGGATCGGCGACAAGATGCTCGTGGACTGGCGGGATACGCCCGTGACGATCGATTGATCACGACACGCGTCCTTCGATCAGACTGAGCGTCGCGAGGCGTGCGGGACGGCTAGTCCGCGAAGGCTCGGATACTCTTGTTGGTGGTGCGCAATCCGAGCCTTCGCCTGCAGCGGGCTCAGACTCGGCGTCCCGGGCTCCGACTCCGCTTCCCGGGCTCAGACTCGGCGCCGCGGGCGGGCTTCTCGATCAGCTTGCCCTGGTTGTCGAACTCCATCTCCTCGCGCTCGTCCTCGTCGATCTTGCGGTCGGCGACGATCCAGAGCTTGATGGAAGCGCCGAGATCGGCGTCGAACTTGACGATCACATCGTAGGTGTCGATCCGCTTGATGGTGTGCGCGATCCGGACCTCGCGGGGCTTGACCGCGTACCCGAGTGTCGTGAGGGCCGCGGCGATGTCCTGCTGCGTGACCGACGCGTACAGCAGCCCCAGGTCGTTGCAGGAACGCTGAATGGTGATCTCGAGCCCGTCGAGTTTCTTGGCCATGGCCTGGCGCTGCGTCCGCAGGTCGGCGACCTGGTGTTCGGCCTCGACGCGGCGAGAGGCGACTTCCTTGATCTTCTCTTCGGTTGGCTCGGTCGCGAGATCACGGGGCAGCAGGAAGTTCCTCGCGTACCCGGTGCGGACCTTGACGACGTCCCCGACGATGCCGAGGTTGTCGACGTTTTCGGTGAGAAGCAGCGTGATGGTCTTGGCCATCGGCGGTTCCTTTCGCTGTCCTTGGTCGGCGGGCTGGGCCGACGCGAGTTGAGGAGCGCGTCGCTATTGACGCGCCCCAACGAAACACGTTTGCGCAGGGGCAGAGGGTAGGCCCCGGCGGCGAGGGTGTCTGGTCAGAAGGGGATGTCGTCGTTGCCGAAGGACTCCTCGGCCTTGGCCGTCGGGGCTGCTCGCTCGTATCCACCGCCGCCCTCCCCGCCGCTGTCCTTCTTGGTGTCGACGAACTGGAAGTTCTCGACCACGACCCTGAGCTTGGAGCGCTTGGAGCCGTCTTTGCGGTCCTCCCACGTGTCGAGTTTGAGTCGCCCCTCGATGAAGATCGGC
>JADFGU010000183.1 GCA_022567535.1 Planctomycetota bacterium
TTCGTACGAGCGAGAATACTGAACGCATCGGACGTATAACACCCTCCGCTTGCGCGGGAGGGCTCGTTTGCGGGATCCGAGGCTTCGCGGACTCAGGTTCGGCGTCCTCGCGTGAGGGGTTCGGGGTCCGTACGATCGCGGTGATGTCCAGAACCCGTATCGCCGGCGCGGTCTTCTTTGCAACGTTTGTTCTGTGCCCTGCGGCGTGGGCGCAGGGGGAAGCGGTCGTGCGGCAGGTGGGGTTGTGGGGGCTGTTCCGCCAGTCGTTCGACTTCTTCACGGTGGTGCTGCTGATGGGGTCGGTGGCCGCGGTGGCGCTGATGGCCAGCTGCATGCTGGACATCCGGCGCTCGAAGATCCTGCCGGACACATCGATCAAGCGTCTGAACCTGCTGGTGAAGGACGATCGGCTGGAAGAGCTCCGGACGTTTACGGACAAGGACGGGGCGTTCCCGTCGCGAGTAATCGCGGCGGCGCTGATGCAGGAATCGCGCGGGCCGGACGCCATGCGCGAGTCGGCCGAGCTGGCGGCGTCTGAGGAGTGTGCCCGCTGGTTTCGCCGCATCGAGCCGTTGAACGTGATCGGCAACCTGGGGCCTCTGGTCGGGCTGGCCGGCACGGTGTGGGGGATGATCCTGGCGTTCTCGGCGTTGAGCGACGCGGGCGGGAGCGCGATGGTGAGCGAGCTGGCGCCGGGGATCTCCAAGGCGTTGTTCCACACGCTGCTTGGGCTGTGCCTTGCGATCCCGTGCCTGCTGGTGTTCGGTCTGTATCGATCGATCATCGACCGGATCTGCACGCACGCGATGGTAATGTCGGGCGACTACGTGGACCAGATCATCAAGAACGGCTCGGAGGGTTGAGCGGCCATGCGTCGGCGAATCTTCCATGCCCCGCACCCTCCCGGCCGCGTCAATGTGACGCCCATGATCGACGTCATCATGGTGCTGATCGTGTTCTACCTGATCGTGGGGCAGATGGCGGCGGAATCACGACTGAATATGCCGCTGCCGACGGCCGAGGCGGGCACGCGTCGGATCGCGCCCGAGCCGCTGGTCATCAACATCTTTCCCGAGGAGGATCGGGTTCGGATTGAGGTGGAGCTGCGTCCTATCGAGGCCGGGGCGCTGGCGGAGTTGATCAGGGCGCGCACGGAGCGTCGTCCGGACACGAGCGTGCAGATTCGCGCGCACCGCTCGCTTTCGTTCGGGGCCGTGGAGTCGGTGGTGCGTGCGTGCCGGGCGGCGGGTGTGGGCGTGGTGCACATCGCGACGGAGCCGGGCGAATGACGCGAGGCCGACCCAGGCGTGTGTCTCGTCGCGCCGGCGGCCCGGGCGGGGCGCTGCGGCAGTGGGAGATGCACTTTGGCCCCAACATGACCCCGATGGTGGACGTGGTGATGGTTATCCTGATCTTCTTCATGGCCGGGACGGCGGTGATCGCGCCGGAGTTGTTCCTGGCGGCGGGATTGCCGGCCGATGCGAGCGTGCAGGACGCTCCCGGGCCGACGCAGCGCGACGCGTTCGAGCTGCCCGCGGCGCGATTTACGCTCCGGCTTTGGCGGCGTTCGGGGCGAACGGTGATCGACGGGCTCGGGCTGCGGGCGGAACTGGTTGACGCCTTGGGGGCCAGGTTGCGCGACGTGGTCGAGGATGGGTCGGCCGGGGAGATTGCGGTGCTCATCCAGCCGGACCCCGACGTGCCGTTCAGCGACGTGGTGGCGGTGCACGACCGAGTGGCGGCGGCGGGGGTTTCGCGGATCGGCCTGCTCGAATCACCGCCGCGTTAGTCCGCGATCGCGCCCTTGAGCGCAAAGACCTGGAAGCGGTGTCCCTGCGCGACGAGCCCGTGCTCGCGGCAGATGCGCTGGCGCAGCTCGACCAGTTCGGGCACGTCGATGGCGATCGCCTCGCGCGTGTCGAGGCGGATGAGCAGATCGTGAGGTTTGGTGCCGTAGACGAGCTGATACTGGGCTTGATCGCGGTCTGAGAGCACACGCTGGACGATCCCCGCGTCCTGGAGGAGGCGGATGGTGCGGTACACGGTGGCCTTGGAGACGCGGTGGTCGCCGCGGCGGAGTGTGTCGAGCAGCTCGTCGGCCTCGAAGAGCCGGTCGAGCTCGATGATGGCGTCGAGCACGCGCGCCCGCTCGGGGGTGTACTTGAGCCCCTCGGACCTGATTTTTCGCCGAAAGACGGCGCAGAGCGGCTCGATGATCGACAGGGGGGGGCCCTCGCGCTCGAACTGCGACGCCGGCAGGTCCATCTCCCTATCCTACGCGACTGCCCGGCAGACGGCACGCACGGACCGCGACATGAGCACGCCATCCTTAATCCGGATCCCATCGGCCGTGCGGGCCGGGCTTTTCGACAGCGGGCGAGCGATTGTGGGGCGGGTCGCGTCGGAGCGGTTCGAGCCGGCGCTTGGGATCGTCTTCGCCTCCGACGCCGCAAGTTCGGGACGATCGATCACCGTTGTCGCGGTGCTCGACGCGGGCGGCGTGGAGCATGTGGCGGCGACCTGGACCGCGGACGGCCGGTTGTTCGCCCGGTGGCTTCGGTCGGACCAAGCGCTCGGGGTGGCGATACGACTGGGATTCAGCGAAGCCGTCGATGCGCGCGCCAGCCCGCCGACGAACCGGAGCCGATAGACTCCGCCCGGATGACCGCCCAACCGAGGAGCACCCGCATCGCCACACGGATCCGACTGCCGGCCCTGGGCGTGGTGGCGTTGGTGATCGCGTCGTGGATGGCGGCGGCGGCAGCGCCTGGCGGTGACGAGCGCGCCGCCACGCGCATGGTCGCTGCGGGGTACACGCTGCTGGCGGGCGGGATGGCGCCGGCGATCTATCTGATGGCGGCGCTGGGGCTGGGTCGCCTGGCCGAACCGCTGCTGCGGCGTTCGCGCGACCGGTGGGCGCTGCAACTGGCGTGCGGGATCGCGGTGATGCTGACGGTGAGCCAGGTCATGGGGGTGCTGGGGCTGCTGGGGAGCTTCGTCGCCGCCGCGACGCCGATCGCGGTCGGGCTTGTCCTGCTGGCGCACCAGGTATCGCGGTTGTCGGGCGAGCGGGGCGGGGCGTCGATCCCGTGGACGGCGGTGGTGGCGATTCCCGGCGCGGCTGTCTTGCTGGTCGCGGCGTGCAGCCCGCCGGGGTGGCTGTGGGGCAGCGAGTTCGGCGGGTACGACGCGCTGAGCTATCACCTTCAACTTCCGCAGGAGTGGATCGCCGCGGGTCGCGTGTGGCCGATCGAGCACAACGTCTACTCGTTCCTGCCCGGGTACGTGGAGTCGGCGTTCGTACACGTCGGGGCGCTGATGCGCGTGCCGGCGCACGGGTCGCCGGGCTCGCCGCTGCACGGTCTGGTCGCGGGCGAGGGGATCGCGCTGCTCTCGTGCCAGTTTCTGCACGCGGGGTTCACGCTCGCGGGGGCGTACATCATCGCACGCCTGGTGGTTCGGGCCGCGATCGACTCGGGGTGTTCTGAGAAGGCGTCGAGCGCGGCGGGCGGTGTGGGCGCGGGGCTGGTGCTGCTCACGCCCTGGACCGTCGTCGTCGGATCGCTGGCGTACAACGAGATGGCGATGGTCGCGCTGGGTGCGGGGGCGATGCTGGCGGCGGCGCAGCGCGCGTGCTCGCCGACGGCGCGCGGCCTGCTCACGGGCGCGCTGGTCGGTGTCGCGTGCGGGGCCAAGCCCACCGCGCTGGTGCTGCTCGGCGCGCCGGCCGGACTGGTACTGCTCGGGCTCTCGCCACGGCGGGAGTGGGCGCGGCTGGTGCTGTTTGGGACGCTGGCCGGGGTGCTTTCGCTCTCGCCGTGGATGATCCGAAACGCTGTCGCTGTGGGAAATCCGGTGTTTCCGTACCTGACGACCGTGCTCGGGACGGCGCACTGGTCGGGCGAACAGGTCGCGCGGTATGTCGCGGGGCACTCGTTTGACGGCTCGATCGCGGACCGCGTGGGGCTCATGTTCTTCGCCGACCAGACCGACCCGGCGGGCGTACGTCACCGCGGGCTCATGCACGCGCAGTGGGGCGTGTTCTTCCCGGCGGTGCTCATCGCGTGCGTGGCGGCGGTGGCGGCGAGGCGCACCCGCCGATGGGGCGTGCTGCTTGCGATCGTGCTGGGCGTGCAATTGCTGGTGTGGCTCACGACGACGCACATCCAGTCGCGGTTTTTGGTGCCGATGCTGGTGCCGGGGGCGGCGGTGTTCGGGCTGGTGTGCGCGATGCTGATGGATGGCGACCGCAGCGCGGCGCGCTCGGCACGGCGGATCGTCGGCCTGTGTGCGATCGGGGTGTGCCTGTTGGTGCAGGCGGGGATGCTGGTTGCGATCTTCTCCGGGCAGGGCGGGGGGAAGCCCAACGCTCTGCTGGTTGGCGGACCTGGCGCGCTCTCGGGCGAGATCTTTCGCACGCTTGGGCCCGGGGACCGCTCCAGGCTGTACGATCAGGCGGGACCGGCTGTGTTCATCAACATCGAAGCGCCAGCGGGCGAGCCGATCCTGTTCATCGGTGAGGCTGCGCCGCTGTACTATCGGTTCGGAATCGTGTATTCGACGACGTGGGACAGATCGATGCTCGCGTCGGTGATGCGCGAGCACGGGGACGACCCGGCCGCATGGACCCGCGCGCTGCGTGAGAGGAGCCCGCCCATCTCGTACGTGCTGTACGACGCGAACATGACACGGGTATTTCGCCGATCCGGCACGGCGGATCCGGTGCTCGACCCGGGTGTGATCGAGGGCTGGCTGGACGGGCACGCGCGGTTGATCCGCTCGTGGGCCGAGTCGGATCACCACCTGTTCGAGCTGCGCGGGCCGGGGGATGAGCCGTGAGCAATCGCCCGGCCGTCGCCACGCTGCTTCGCGTTGGGGTCCAGATCGTCGGGTTCGCGATCGGTCTGGCGCTGCTGGCGTGGTGCGTGGATCTCGCGTTCAGTGCCGAGAACCGCGTGCAGCTGCAGCGGCTGTCCGAGGCGGCGCCCTTGCGCATAGCGGCGCTGCTGGCGTGCTCGTTCGCGACGATTGTGCTCAATGGCCTGATCTTTCATCGCACGCTGATGCCGGTGCGTCGGCTGCGCACGGTGGATGTGCTGGCGGTCAACGCGGTGGCGTCGTTTCTCAACTACCTGCCGTTCAAGGCGAGTGTCATCTCGCGCTTCGTGATCCACAACCGTCGGGACCGGGTGCCGATCGCGCAGATCGGGGCGTGGCTGGCCGCGGTCGGCGCCGGGGCACTGATCGCACTG
>JADFGU010000184.1 GCA_022567535.1 Planctomycetota bacterium
TCACGTCGATTTCGGCGTCGCTGCGGGATACGACGTATTCATCGAACCTGACGCAACCGTTTGGCAGCCCGGACTTGACTTCAAGGAAGTACTGGGGCGGAAACGACTCGGCTACGATGATTTCAACGCTTTCTATGGGTGCCGCCACCACCACGAGATTTGGCTCTGGCGCGGCGTCGGGCGTTGGCCGCTGCGCGGGATTTGCGTTATCGTTCGGCAGCGTCTGAGATGGGCTGGCCGGTGCAGGCGTGCACGCCACCGCCGCCAGTGTCAATGCGACTCTCAATCGCTTTCGTCGTTGCGTCATGGCGCACCCCATCTCTGCGATTGTGTTGGAGGATCGTCGGCGTGGGTTTCATTTCTTGCCGTCGCGGTCATCGATCAGCCTCGTGAGAAAGTCCTGCTCGGCCTTACGGTATCGCTCGAACGACTCGTTCAGCGAGATCGAGATCCGCTCGATCTGCCTGGGGTCGATGCTGGCGGTGGGATCCTTGGTGACCGCCACGTGCAGCACCTCGAGCGACTCGCTGGCCGAGCGCAGATCGCTGACCGCCTCGGCGTAGGTCCGCGCCGAATCGTACAGCAGCTCGTTTTCCAGCTCCTTCCTGACCGGCTGGTAGAGCAATCGCCACGGCGCTCGGCGGACCTCGATCATGGTCATCTTGAGCTGGTCCGACGCCAGGCGCAGATTCGCCACGACCTTGCGCAGGCCCGGCCACTCCTCGCGCATCCACGCCATCACCTGCACCAGATCCGCGTTGAACGTTTCCAGCGTCTCGTTGATGGCGTCGATGGTCTCGCGATCGAACTTCTCGGTGGCCGACTCGACATTGGCGACGATGTTGTCGAGCCCCTCGCGGTTGTCCGCCAGCGTCGCGCGGGCGTCGGTCATGAGCGCTTTCGCCTCGGCCGATCCCTCTTCGAGATTGGCCGAGATCGCGTCCAACCGCTCGGAGGACTGCTCGGCGTTTGCGAGTGTGACCGAGACGTTTTTCGACCATTGCGGATACTGCGCGCGCACGTCGTCGGCGATCGCCTGAACATTGTCGACAACCGTGCGCATCTGATCGATCTGCTCGCTCAGACTGGGCGCGGCGTCGGCGGTGAAGTCTCTGATCTGCTGCGCGACCGCGTCGATGTTGGCGATGAACGCGCGCACCTGGTTCGCCTGGTCCGGGCCGTACCCCGACTGCGCGAGTAGCCGCGGCAGCGCCGGTGCGCCGACCAGCACTTCCGTCCCGGTGAGCTGCGTCGGGCCCGAGCCGACCGAAACGATGTTGAGCGAGCTGACCCCGCCCAGCAGGGGAGATTCGAGCAGCACGCGCGTGCCCTCGAAGAGCTTGACGCTCGAGCGGACGCGGGCGTGCGCCAGAAGCCGAACGGGCGCTCCCGTGTCCGGGTCCGTTTCGATCTCGACGCGTCGCACCGAGCCGCACTCGAACCCGCCGATTGTCAGCAGCGAGCCGGGCTGGAGCCCCGCGGCACCCTGCTCGATCGTGAACGCGACGATCAAGGGGCGCGTCGCGCCGAAGCTTGCGTCCGAGAGCACGACGCTGGTCGCGATGCCCAGCGAGACGCCCATGACCACAAACATCCCCGCCAGCACGTTGTTCCGCCTCTGTGATCGTTGCAGTATCAAGAGAAGTCTCCGTGGGTGTCACCTCATCGGCGCGTGGGCTCGACACTGGGCGTCGGCTCGACCGGCGTCTCGGGAATGCCAAGCAGATCCTCGGCGTACTGGGTCGCGGCACGTCGTTTCGTGATCGGGCCCTCGGCGTCGCCGCGCAGAAACTGCCGGATCACCGCGTCGCGCTCGCTCAGCCCGTCGCTGGATTCCAGGTTTCGAAGCCGATCGTACCACGCCTTGGGCGCAACTTTGCTCAGCACGTTCTTGTCGAGCATGGCCATGCGGTCGCCGATCGAGAACGCCGAGTCCATCTCGTGCGTCACGACGATCGACGTGACGCCGAGCTTCTTGGACAGGTCGTCGATCAGCCGATCGATCTCGGCGCTGGTGACGGGATCGAGCCCGGCCGAGGGCTCGTCGTAGAACAGGATCGTCGGGTCCAGCGCCAGCGCCCGCGCCAGCCCGGCACGCTTCTTCATCCCGCCGGAGATCTCCGAGGGCAGCTTGTCGGCGTGCTCGCGCAGGCCGACCAGCTCCAGCTTCATCTTCACCTGGATCTCGATAATCTTGAGGTCCAGCTCCGTGTGCTCGCGCAGGGGCAGAGCCACGTTCTCGGCGATCGTCATCGAGTTGAACAACGCCCCGGCCTGGAACAGGATCCCGAACTTCTTGCGGATCTCGTTCATCTCCCGCTCGCCCAGGCAGCAGATGTCCTGCCCGAACAGGAAAACCTTGCCGCTGTCGGGCCTGAGCGATCCGATCATGTGCCGCAGCAGCGTGCTCTTGCCCGAGCCCGAGCCGCCCATGATGATCATGGTCTCGCCCGGGTAGACGTCCAGGTTGATGCCGTCAAGAACCACGTGCCCGTCGAAGCTCTTGACGAGGTTTCGCACGCTGACGACGGGTTTGGCAGCGTCATCGCTCATGCTCGATCCGTTCAGCCTCCGCCCTCTGGGCCCTCTTTATCCGGTTCCTTTGGCCCGTCCGGCGCATCGCGAGGCGCAGCGATTTCAATCTCGCTCAGCCACACCATCGTGCCGTCAGGTCGTTGGTAGCCAAGGTCGCGGATGAACTGCTCGGACCTGCCGGGTCGGCTGCTCGCGTCCGGCATGAGCATATACGCGAGCATCGTGCCCTGCTCATAGGTCAGACCGATCGGCATATCGCCGGCGTTGAAGCCGGTATGCCCCGTGTTCGAGATCGCCGTCATGTACTCGAGCAGCGATCTCGGCCCGGACACGAACCCTCCATAGTCGTCGCGCACCATCTGCCCGAACACGATGATCTGTTCGTCGCTCACCGCCCCGTCAAGCGCCGGCAGGAATCGGATTCGAGTCTCTGAAACGTCTCCCGCGTCGATCGCCTCAAAGGTCGCCGTTCCCGCATTGGAATACATGCCGAACGCGCGCGTCGCGCCAACGATTATCCCTATCCAGAGCATGGACGTGAGCAGCCCCAGCACCACGCCGGCAAATGCAAACCCTCTCCCCCTGAGCCGACCGTGCGAGCCCCCGATGAGAAACAGCGCGATCACGCCCAGAAACGCGCCGAACAGTCCGGTCAATACCGGGATGCAGCAGACCATCGAACTGACGAAAGAGGCCACCGCCAGGAGGCTGGTCCGCGGTTGGGCAGGGGTTTCCAGGTACGCGTCGCCCGCATTCGCGAATGTCGTCATGCCTGCAGCCTATCACCGCTCACGCAGCGCAGCCACCGCAGCCCCGAACCGATCGTCAAGGCGGGGGGACCGCGCGCACCCGCGAGGTTACGAGCCGCGACCGGGAGGGAGCGGTTCCCCTCCCTCTCACACAACGAGCCGCGACCGGAAGGGAGCGGTAGTTCGACGACCCAGCTCGCGAGGGTCACACCCCGGAGCACTCCCTCCCGGTCGTGCCTCGTTGGGCAGGGAGCGGTGGTTCGACGACCCTGTCACGATGGTTACGCCCCCAAGCACTCCCTTCCGGTCGTGCCTCGTTGTTAGCGTGCTCCCGATCCGCACCACGTCAATCCATGTGCTGGATCGCCTCGACCGCCTCGACGATCACGTCCAGCGCTGTGTCGATCTCCTCGTCGGTCGTGAGCTTCGACAGGCTCAGGCGGACCGAACGCAGCGCCCGCTCCTCGTCGAGCCCCATCGCCAGCAGCACGGGCGAGGGCTCGAGCGACCCCGACGCGCATGCTGCCCCCCCGGACGCGCACACGCCCCGCTCGCTCAGCGACATCAACAACGGCTCGGCCGGGACCGGAAAGACGATGTTCGTCGTGTTCCACAGCCTCTCGATCCGGTCGCCGTTGACCTCGCACCCGGACACGCGGGCGAGGATCTGCGCTTCGAGCCGATCGCGCAGATCGGCACCGACCGCGGCGTTCGATTCGTCTTCGAGCCACTCGACCGCCTCGCGGGCCGCAGCCGCCATCCCGACGATGCCCGGCACGTTCTCCGTCCCGCCGCGCCGGCCGAGCTCCTGCGAGCCGGGAAACTCCGCGAGCAGGTCGATCCCCGCACGAACACACAGCCCGCCCACGCCCTTGGGCCCGTGAAACTTGTGCGCCGAGAAGGTCAGCAGGTCCGGCGCGTCGTCTCCATCGACACTCACCGGCGTCTTGCCGACGCCCTGCGTCGCATCGCAGTGGAATAGGCAGCCCTGCTCGTGCGCCAGGCGCGCGATCTGCCGCACGGGCTGGATCACGCCCGTCTCGTTGCCCGCCCACTGGATGCTGACAAACGTCGCACCCTGAAGCAGCGGGCTCAGCTCGTCGAGTATCACGCCGCCGCCGCGGTCCACCGGCGTCCAGCGCACGCGCACGCGTCCGCGCTGTTCAAGCCATGACAGCAGCGTGCGCACCGCCGGGTGCTCCGTTCTCGCCGAGACCGCCACGGGCACATAAGGCTCGGCCAGATGGAGCAGGCTGTGGATCGCCAGCGACGCCGACTCCGTCCCCCCGGACGTGAAGACGATCTGCCCGGCCCTGGCGCCGATGAGTGTCGCGATGTCGCGCCGCGCCCGCTCGATCGCACGGCGGGCTTCCTGACCGGCCCGGTGCAGGCTGGAAGGGTTGCACCAGACGCGTTCCAGCGCGTGCACGACGGCGGCCCGCACCGCGGGCGTCGGCTGCGTCGTGGAATTGCTGTCGAGATAGATCACGTGCGTCAGCCCTCGTCGGGCCTGTTCTCGGGGCCGACCACCAGCCGGGCGATCACGCTCTGGACGTGCACGCCCGCTTCGTCGCGCCCGTGCCCATCGATCCCCCAGGCCGACAGCACGCCGTACCCCAGCCCGACGTCGATCAAGAGCCACGCGATCAGCTCCGCGGTGAACCGCCTGGTGACCTTGTGCGACTGCTGGGCCAGCCGGATCTCGTCGGCCACGAACCGGTGCAGCTTGGAGATGTGGTTGCGCAGCGCCGCCTGGATCTGCGGGTCGTCGACCTCGGTGATGGCCTGGAGGATGACGCGGTAGGCACCCTTGCCGCCCGGCTTGACCATCGGGTTGTCGCCGATCAGGCGTCGGAGGCGTTCGGTTTTCGAGGGACTGGAAGCGCACCTCCGAGGCACGAGCTGGCCCTCCCTGGTGCAACGGCTCCTAAAAACCCGACGCAACGCTGCGCT
>JADFGU010000185.1 GCA_022567535.1 Planctomycetota bacterium
TCGAGAAGATGGTGTGGGCGATCCGCTGGGGCGGCGTGGCGCTCATCAAGCCGCGACGGATAAGCGGGCGGCACGTCACAATCCTCGAACACGTGTACGGCTCGAGCATTCAGCGATCACGCACCTTTCTGAGCCTCCTGGTGCCCGAGTACGGCGAAGCGCGGATCAGCGTCGGCTCTCTGGGCGACGACGGCGGCGAACGCTTCCACAACCTGCTCGCGCCCTGGGGCGACACACGGGGCGCGGGCGCATTCCCCGACTCGCGTGGGTATCTGATCGACGCGGCGGAGCCCGATCGGACCGTCTTCCCGGTGCGTTCGACCATCAAGGAGTTTCGGATCGACTTCGCGGGCACGACGGACTGGGGAATGCCGCGCCCGGTCGGCGGGGCCGGGACCGACCCGGGCGAGATCCGTCTGCTCGATCAGCCGCCGGGACCGGGCGCGCACGTGCTCGAGGGCGTGCTCGAGCACGAGCTTCAGGGGTCGCTCGAAAACGTCGTGATCATTGTTGTGCGCGGTCAGCGGTACAACCGTAACCTGCTGGACCTGGTGGATCTCACACCGCCGTATGCCTTCTCGCTGGGCGCGGCCTGGGACCCGGGCTCGCCGCTGCGGCTGGACGAAATCACGATGACCGAGCGAGCGGGCAGCGTGCCCAGACTCCCCAACTGGTTCGGGACTCGCATGGTCAGGAGCTGGGATCAGGGGACCAGCCCGAGCGACGCGCTGCTCGCGGCGGGGCTGATCAACATGATGCCCGTGCCCGACCCGGACGACAGCCGAAGCCTGGCGATCACCCGCAGCTCGCTGCACGGCTGGGACCTGGGGCGGTGGTTCACCCAGCCGTGCGTCATCGTGATGGGCGTGGTCGGCGACGAGCGAATCGGCGACGCCGCGCCGTGCCCGACGCCGATTCGGGTGAACGGTCAGCCGCTCGAATCGCGCGGGCTGACGATCGTGCGCTGGATATACCCGCTCCCGGAGAACCCGCCGACGATCGGCAGCCTTCCACCGGCGGGGGACGGACAATGAAGAGCCCAATAGTGCAACTCGCAGTATTGAGAAGGGGTCAACTGGACACGGCCAACGCGCAATGCAAAGGAGCCCCGTGGAGAATAGTATTGGAATCCGGACTTGATTCGGCCCTTTCCCCGAATCGCGCCGACCTGAGAGGAACCCGTCCGTGCCGATGATCGAGACGATCAACCTGACCAAGCGTTACGGCGATCTCGTCGCGCTGGATAACCTCAATCTATCGATCGAGGAGGGCGACTGCTACGGGTTCATCGGGCCCAACGGCGCGGGCAAGACGACCACGATCAAGATCCTGGCGACGCTGCTCAAGCCCTCGAGCGGCCAGGCCCAGGTGGCCGGCCTGACCGTCGGCTATCAGAACCGGCTGATCCGACCGCAGATCGGATACGTCCCCGACTTCATGGGCGCGTACGAGGACATGGTGGTGATGGAATACCTCGAGTTCTTCGCGGCCGCGTACAACATCCACGGCATGCAGCGCAGAAAGGTCGTCCGCGACGTGCTCGAATTGACCGACCTGGGTTTCAAGGCGACGGCCGAGGTAAACGGGCTCAGCCGGGGCATGCAGCAGCGGCTGAGCATCGCCCGCGTGCTGCTGCACGACCCGAAGGTGCTGCTGATGGACGAGCCGGCGTCAGGGCTCGACCCCAGGGCGCGCATCGAGATCCGCGAGTTGCTCAAAGAGCTCAAGCGGATGGGCAAGACCATCCTGATCTCCAGCCACATCCTGCACGAGCTGGCCGAGCTGTGCAACATGGTCGGCATCATCGAGCGTGGCAAGCTGCTGTTCAGCGGCTCGGTCGCCAGCGCGCTTAAGCAAGCCCGGATCGGGCAGGTCGTTCACGTAAGCGTTCAGGATCGGACGCGCGAGGCGGCGGAGCTGCTCAGCAAGATGGCCGGCGTCAAGAAGGTCACGATCGTGCGCGGCGACGGGATGGCGAGCCCGGCGGGCGCAGGAACCGCCGGCGCCTTCGGACATCACGACGGCGAGCGCATCCACGTTCACATGGACGAGAACAGCGGCACCAGCGTCACGGACATCCCCAACATCCTCGTGAACAACGGGTTCAGGATCACCAGCTTCGTGGAAGAGGCGGTGAACCTCGAAACCGCGTTCATGCGCCTCACCAAGGGGATGGTGCAGTAGGGGAAGTGACTCCCTCCCCCGTCGCCGACCGGGGAGGTGTCCCGACAAGTCGGGACGGAGGGGGTTCTTGAGTAACGAAGTGACGGAGTGACGAAGTGGCGAGCGGCTATAGTGGGCGGCGATCGGGACCAGGCTGAGGCCCGAAGCAAACGCCGATCGGATCGATACCGGAGCCCGCACCGACATGAACGCGATCCATAGCTCGGAACTCGGCGTCGCGGCGTGGGTTGGCGAGAGACTAACGGTGGGGGCGGGGATCGAAGGGCAAGTGGACACACTTGCGGTCATCCCGGGCACGGCGCTGCTGTTCGGACTCATGCTGGCCGCGGCGATCCTCGGCGGGTACTTGGCGCACCTGGTGCGCGTGCCGAGGGTGGTTGGATACCTCATCGCGGGCATCGTGCTCAAGGCTGCTTTGCACGGGCTCCTTCAGACCGATCCGCTCGAACAGACCGGGGTTCTGCTCGCCGAGGCGGCGCGGCCGCTCAAAGCCATCACGGACATCGGGCTGGGTGTGATCCTGTTCTCAATCGGCGGCGTCTTTGAGGCCCGGCACTTCCGGCCCATCGGCGGGCGGCTGCTCAGGATCGCACTGGGCGAGAGCGGGCTGACGCTGCTGCTCGTCTTCGCAGGCACGGCGGCGGTCGGGCTGATTCTCGCGGACGGAGCGGCGACCGGCACGGTGCTGGCCTTTGCACTGCTCCTTGGCTTCGCGTCGATCGCCACCGCGCCGGCCGCGACGCTCTTCGTCGTGCGCGAGTATGACGCCAAGGGGCCCGTCACCGACGCGATCCTCGGCCTGACAGGGCTCAACAACATCTTCTGCGTGGTCATGTTCTATCTGTGCTTTGCGCTCCTGGCGGCGTCGGGCCTGCTCGGGGGCGTGGGATTGTCCTCGGGCACTATCTGGATCGACCTGGTGACGATGACCGTGGGCAGCGTCGTGCTCGGCGTTGCCCTGGGCTTCGCACTGAGCATTCTCCACGCCATGCTGCGGCATCAGGACACGCTGCTCATCCTCGTGGCGGTGCTCATCGTCACGGGCGCGGGTGCGGGCTGGCTGCTCGAGCATCACAGTGTGTCGTACAACTTCCTGCTCTCGACGCTGTGCATGGGCGCCACGTTCGCCAACGTCGCGATCGACCCGGGCAGCCTCGACACGCGCCTGCAGGACATGAGTCGGCCGATCCTGGTCGGCTTTTTCGTCATCGCCGGGTACAAGCTGCACCTGGGGGATCTGGCCGATCTGCAATTCTTCGGCATCGCGTACATCGTCTGCCGGCTGGCGGGCAAGACCATCGGCGCCTGGCTGGGCATGCGATGGTCCCGCGCCCGTGACGAGTTGCCGCCATTGCTCGGCACGGCGCTTTTATGCCAGGCCGCGGTGGTCATCGGGCTGGCCGAGTTTGTGAGCGCCTCGTGGCAGAGCGAGTGGGCGCAGCGTTTCGTCACGGTGGTGCTGGGCTCGGTCGTCGTGTTTGAGGTCTGCGGGCCGATACTCACCAAGGGCGTTGTCAAGCGGGCGGGCGAGGTCAAGGCCGTGACGCTGCTGCGGCGAACGAGCGTCGCGGAGATCGGCGGGGCGTCGATTGTCGCGCTGAGCTGGCACGCGCTGATGCGCACTGTCGGACGGGGACGGGGCATGGACCGGGGAAGCGCGTCCAGCGGCACGCCATCGCTCCTGGCCCGGCACGTCATGCGGGCCAACGTCAAGTGCATCCCGGCCGGCGCCGACTTTGACGAAGTGCTGCGGTTCGTCGAGCAGTCGCGGTTCAACCACTTCCCGGTCGTGGACGAGCAAACGCGCCTCGTCGGCATCATCCACTTCCACGACATCCAGGGGATCATCTACGACCCGCACCTGGTCTCACTGATGACAGCCTCGGACATCGCCGGCCCGCCGGGCGAACTGGTCCACGCGGACATGCCCCTGACCGAGGTGCTGGCGGTGTTCCAGCAGAGCAACCTGGGCTCGATGCCGGTGGTGGAATCGGCGGGCGCGCGGCGAGTGATCGGGATCCTCGAGCGTCGCGACGTGCTCCGCGCAGCACACCTGAGCCGCGACGAGCCCGCATAACCCTCTCCCCCCATTGCCCACTGCCCCTCTCCCCCATTGCCCATTGCCCATTGCCTTCCCCCTCACACCTCCCGCCCGGTGGGCTTGCCGCACTTCGGGCAGAACGCGCTCTCGAGTCCGCCCAGGTTGCAGCGGCAGTGGGGGCATCGGTCCGGCGACATGCGATCGAAGCGCCAGAGCCAGACGGTCGTCAACGCCAGCGCCAGCACAACCGGCCACCACGGCATGAAGACCCAGTACTGCCCGCCGCTGATCGTCACGGACGGGACGAAGCGCACGCGGTGGCGGGCATCGACGCGTGCAATCCAGCCGCTCCCGCCGCCGGCGCCTTCTCCGCCGGCCACTGCGGGCCGGTCATCGGGCGAGACCGGGGCGTGGCGGGCGTACACCCCGCCGTTCGCCAGCACCAGCCGGCGGTCCAACCCGGAGTTCTGGTCGTATCGCGCGTAGCCGACATACCACCACGCCGAGACAATGAACAGCCCCGCCGCCAGCAGCGTGCCGGCCACGCCCGCCCACTTCAGCCCTCGCCGTGTGAAAAGCCGGCCGACCTGCATGAGCCACTCCCTCGGGGTTCCGGCGCAGTTGCCCAGTCACCCCGGTCCGTCGCCTTATTCCGACACCCGCAGCCACAGGCGCGCTGTTGGTCCCTTCCCTGCACCGTGAGTGTAGGCGTCAGAATCCCTCTCCCCCCGGGAGAGGGCCGGGGTGAGGGTCGGAAGGGCGGTGGTGAAATGGGGTGGTGAAATGGGGCAATGGGCAGTGGGCAATAGGCAATGGGGGGGGAGGGGAATGGCGGGGGAATGGGCCCGCCGCGTGATGAGTCGGGGGAGCTTCATGCTTTGCGCCCCGTCGGCGAGCCGCACTCGGGGCAGACGCCGGACACAAGACCGGCGAGATCGTAGTCGCAGTTCGGGCAGTGCCCGGGACGAGACTTGCGGTGAC
>JADFGU010000186.1 GCA_022567535.1 Planctomycetota bacterium
GTTGACGAGCGTGACCTTGAGGTCCAGGTTGTTGGCCAGCGCCGACGCACGGCAATCCTGGAGCGAGAGCTCGATCTGGCTGAGCCCCTCGAAGCGATCGCGGGCGATCAGAGCCGGATCCTGCTCGGCCTGCTCCGGCGGCGCCACCTTGAACTGGATCGGATCGATGGCGCGGAACCGCTCGAGCGAGATCGGTGGCGCGAAGTCGCCCGAGACGGGAGCGAACGGACTGGAACACCCCGGCATCATGCCGAGACCGACAAGAACCGTGCATAGACCAACCACACGCGCCTGAAGTGTCATCGCTTGTCTCCGGTTTGGCAGCCCGAGGCCGCCGTCACTCGTGCCGCAGCGCATCGATCGGGTTGAGCCGGGCTGCCTTGATCGCCGGGAACATGCCAAAGACGATCCCGATACCGGCGCTGAACCCGACGGACAGACCGATCGCCCAGGGCGGCACCGCCGCGCCGCCCAGCTGCTCGGGCGATGCGGTTCTGGCAAGAAAAACCAGCCCCTGCCCGACGGCGAGCCCCACCGTCGCCCCGGCCAGGCACAGCACGATCGCCTCGACCAGGAACTGCATCAGAATAATCATGGGCTTGGCGCCCATGGCCTTGCGCAGCCCGATCTCGCGTGTGCGTTCCGAGACGGACACGAGCATGATGTTCATGATCCCGATGCCGCCGACGAGCAGCGAGATCGCGACGATGCCGCCCGCCCCGGCCTTCAACACATTGGCCACGGTGTTGAACTGATCGATGAAGTTCTGCATTACCTGGACCTGGAAGGTGTCCTCTTCGCCCGGCTCGATGCCGCGCATGGTCCTCAGCACGAACGCCACCTCTTGCTTGACCGTCTCCGCATCGTCCACAGACTTCAGCTCCCCCCAGGTAGGAATGATCACGCCGTACGGGTTGAGCAGGAACCTGGCTGTGGCGAACGGCACGAACACCTCGGTCGATGTTTCGTCACCGGCGAATATGCCGGTG
Organism: Planctomycetota bacterium; assembly: GCA_022567535.1. Classification (GTDB taxonomy): domain Bacteria; phylum Planctomycetota; class Phycisphaerae; order Phycisphaerales; family UBA1924; genus JADFGU01. Next base: position 990 of record JADFGU010000186.1, read on the forward strand.
AGTTCGATGGTCTCGACGATGCCGACGATCTGGAATCGCCGCCCCGCGAGGAGGATGAAGTCCCCGATCGGATCCTGGTTGAGGTTGAGTTCCTCGATCGCCATCTCGTTGATGAGACAGACCTGCCGCCGCAGCTCCTCGTCCAGGGCCGAGAAAGGCCGACCGGTGAGGATCTGTCGATTCTCGATGTCGTGCCATGCGGGCCAGATGCCCGCGACTCTCACGCTCTCGATCGCCCGGTCGCCGTTCTCGATGCGGTAGCTGCCGTTCCACATGGGCACGACTTTCGTGAGCGATTCGACATGCTCATCGATCGCCTGGACCTCTTCGATGGTGAGCTGGACCTGGCGCCACTCGCGATGGCCCCGTATGCCGTCGGGCCTCTTGCCGCCGATGAACACGCGCTTGGTGCCGAACTTCTCGAACTGATCGAGGACCTGCTGCTCGAGCCCGCTGAGCACGCCTACGACCGCGATCACCGCCGCCACGCCGATGATGATGCCCAGCGTCGTCAGCATGGACCGGATCTTGTTGGACCAGATCTGCCCGATGGCGAGGAAGACGGTCTGGAACAGGACGCGGATGAGGATCACGGCGTGACCTCCCTGGACGGGGTGATCTTCTTGGTTGTCGGACTCGGGCTGCCGTTGTCAACCGGCTCGGCGAGCGTCTTGGGCTCGGCGTCGATGGCGGGCTTGTCGGCATGGACCTCGTGTGCTGCGACCTGGGCCGCCGCCACCACCGCCCGGCGGTACTCGCGGTGCAGCGGATCCTCCGCCGCCGGCAGGTCCGACTGCACCAGCCCGTCGCACAGCCGAACGATCCGCTCGGCATGACCCGCCACCGACTCCTCATGCGTCACGATGATGATCGTCTGCCCCTCGCGGTGCAGCTCCTTGAACAGCGCGATGATCTCCTGGGTGGTCGTGCTGTCGAGGTTTCCCGTGGGCTCGTCGGCGAGGATGATGCTCGGCCCGTTGACGAGGGCGCGGGCGATGGCGACGCGTTGACGCTGCCCGCCGGACAACTGGTTGGGCTTGTGCCGCATGCGATCGCCCAGCCCCACGCGCTCAAGCGCCTTTTTCGCCCGCTTCCTCGCGGTGAACATGTGCTGACGCGAGTAGACCAGCGGCAGCATGACGTTCTTGAGCGCCGTGGCGCGCGGCAGCAGCTCGAAACTCTGAAAGACGAACCCGATCTCCTCGTTGCGTATGCGCGAGAGCTGGCCGGACCGCATCTTGTGCGTCGGCTTCCCGCTGAGCAGGTACCGCCCCGACGTCGGGCGATCGAGGCAGCCGATCATGTTGAGCAGTGTGCTCTTGCCCGAGCCGGAGGCGCCCATGATCGCGACAAACTCGTTGTCCTCGATGCGCAGATCAAGCCCGCGCAGCGCGTGCACACGCTCCACACCCATTTTGTAGATCTTCTTCAGATTGCGGATCTCGATCGCCATGGGCTCACACTTATCCCGGACCCGAGGTGGTGCCAGATTCAGCGACGTTGGCTTCGTCTATTGCACCATTGTCCTGCGCCGCTTCGCCCCCATCCCCGCCCGCGTTCGTGGTGTCATCCTCTTCGTCACCGTCGCTCATCACAGCCACCACCGGCGGCGCGTCGCGGTCACGGATCGACTGGTCGTGCTTCAAGTTCCCAAAGATCGCGTAAGGGCCCGACACGATCTGGTCGCCCGCACTGAGTCCGCCCAGAATCACCGTCTCGCTCAGATCGCTCACACCGGTCGTCACCGGCGTCGCCACCGCCTTGCCATCCACCAGCCGGTACACAACCTTCGTGAAGGTCTTGGCCTTGTCGATCTGCGTATTGCCCGCGACGATCTCGCTCGGGAGATCCTCGATCCGCCGTCCCAGCACCGACTGAGTGGGCACTTTCAGCACATCGATCATCTTCTTGACCGCGATCTCGGCGTTGGCGGTGAGCCCGATCTTGAGCCGATCGTCCGCGCTCTGCTCGATCACGATCTCAGCCTCGACATAGCTGGTGCCGTCGCGGTGCAGCTGCCGTTCAAGCCGAATCCGCTCGACCAAACCCTTGAACACACGGTCTGGATACGCGGTGAGGTAGATGTCCACAGTCTGCCCGGGCTGGACCAGCGCCACATTGGTTTCATCAATGCGGGCCTTGACCAGCATCTCGCTCAGATCGGCGATCTGCATGATGACGGTGCCGGCGTTCTGGAGCGTGCCCAGCACCTGCTCGCCCACCTCGAGGTTGAGCCTGGTGATCGTGCCGTTCATGGTGGCCGAGATCACCGCGTTTTGGAGATCTTTCCTGCGCTCGTCGATCTCAGCTTGGGTCATCTCGATGTTGGCTTGACCCGCGGCGACGCCGGCCTGTGCCTGTGCGTGCTGCGCCTTGGCGCGGTCCATCTCGGCCCTGGAGACGTCCCCGGTCGAGTGCAATTCCACGATCCGGTTGTAATCGAGTTGAGCCAATACCAGCGACGCCTGCGAGCCGGTCAGCCTCGCCTCTTCAGCCTTGAGCCTGGACCGTGCCGCCGCCAGCCGCGCCTGGAGCTGCTCGGCGTCGAGGCGCACCAGCACGTCGCCGACGAGCACCTCGTCGCCCTCTCGAAACGGCAGGGCCATGATCGTCGATGAGACCCGCGCGCTCACATTGACCGACGTGCGAGGCTCGACCTCGCCCGGTGCGCTGACCACCCGGACCAGCTCGCCGCGCTGCGCCTCACTGACAATCACCTCGATGGCGGGCTTTTCGCGCTTGAAGGCGTCGGGCCCGATCGCGCCCAGCTTGTACGCCAGCGCCGCGCCGCCGCCCGCCACCGCGACCATCCCCACCACCGCAGCTGTGATCCACTTCCACAAGGCAAGGCCTCCGTTTCGCGACAAGGAGAGCGAGTGCCGAGGCAGGGCGCACACGCGGGACCAGACCCAGATCCTTCGCCCACAGCCGAAAAACCGTTACAGATCGTCCAACTGTCAGCCCATCACCACGATGTTTGGGATTCGCACTGGGTCTCGTTCATACTTTATACCGCCCAAAGGCCCGGCGGTTCGCGCGGGCGGATATCGGACGTAGACGCGAAACCCGGTCTCGCACCCCCGCATCATTGACTGCACCGACGACCGAACCCCTGTCGGCTCCGCTCAACCGGGACATTTCGGGAGATGCACCCCCGTGTGGTCGCTCCGCCCGCGACGGCGGTTCACGATCATTCCGATTTTTCTGTCCGTCGGCACGGAGTCTGCGCATCGGCAATCGGTCCGGGCTGGCGATGGGTGATTCACACGCCCAGCGTGTCCGCGAGGAAGGCCGGCACCCGGTCCAGCGAGATCCGTTCCTGCTTGCCCGTGTCGCGATCGCGAACCGTCACCGTGTTGTGGTTCGCCGAGTCGCCATCGACCGTCTCGCCGTCGATCGTGAAGCAGTACGGGCAGCCCGCCTCGTCCATGCGGGCGTAGCGCTTGCCGATCGATTGCTTGGCGTCCTTCTCGATGAAGCCGACGCGTGCGAAGCGGCTGGTCAGCTCCTTGTGCAATGCGTCGGCGATCTCGGGCATGCCGCCCTTGTTCACCAGCGGAAAGACCGCCGCCTTGATCGGCGCCAGCCTCGGGTGCAGCTTCATGATCTCGGGGCTGGGGCGACTCTCGTCGACCGTGTACGCCTCGCACAGCACCGCGAGCACGCCTCGGTCCAGCCCGGCCGAAGGCTCGATCACGTGCGGCAGGTACCTCTCGCCCTTGGGCTGCCCGTTCTTGGCCAGTTCGCCGCGCGTCGTGTCGAAGTATTCGAGCTTCTGCCCCGAGTGCTTCTGGTGCTGGGTCAGATCGAAGTTGCCCCGGTCGGCGATGCCCTCGAGTTCGCCAAAGCCGGGCGAAGTGAAGGGAAAACGGTACTCGATGTCGCTGGTCGCGGTCGAGTAATGGCTCAGCTCGTCCGCGTCGTGCTCGCGCAGGATCAGGTTGTCACCCGCAAGTCCGATCCCCTTCCACCAGTTCATGCGCTCCTCGCGCCAGAACTCGTACCAATCGCGCGCGTCGTCCTCGTGACAAAAGAACTCGACCTCCATCTGCTCAAACTCGCGGCTGCGATACGTGAAGTTGCGAGGCGTCACCTCATTGCGAAACGCCTTGCCCGTCTGCCCGATGCCGAACGGCACCTTGACTCGCGTCGTGTCCACGACGTTCTTGAAGTTGATGAAAATGCCCTGAGCAGTT
>JADFGU010000187.1 GCA_022567535.1 Planctomycetota bacterium
GGCAGCTTCCACACGCCCCGGGGCCTGTTCAGCCGCGGGCACGAGCCGGCCGCCGTGCGACTTCAACTCATCAGCACCCACTACCGCGCCAACGCGAACTTCACCGAGCAGGGGCTGAAAGACTCGGCCAGGCAGGTCGAGCGCTGGCGTCGGTTCGTTGAAGCCGGGGGCGGCTCGGCCCCGGCCGACGCGGACGCGCTCGCCGCCGCGCCAGTCGCGCTCGAGTTCGCCGCCGCCATGCACGACGACCTGAACATCGCCGGCGCGCTGGGCGCGCTGAACAAGTGGATCAACGCGACCCGCGCTCCTACCGCCTCCGACGCCGCCACACTGTGCGCCCTCGACTCGGTCGTGGGCGTCCTGGACCTCAAGCGACCCAGGCCCGTCGAGTCGACCATCGGCTTGTTCGTCGGGGCCGCACGCCCAAGCCCGGAGGTCATCGCCCTGCTCGAGCGCCGGGCTGCGGCCCGCAAGGCTGGGAATTTCGCCGAATCTGACGCCATTCGCGATCAACTCCACACAATGGGCTACGCGATCAAGGACGTCGCCGGCGGAAAGGTCGAGGTGTCGCCCGCAGCGACGTGATCAAGCCGCCCTCCCCTCAAAATCACCGCATCGTGCTTGCGCCCGGGGCTCGTACAGCGCGCTGCGCTGCGCGTGCCCATGTGAATAATGGGAACCGTATCAGATCCGAAGTCGTCTCCGGCGGTGCGCATGACGAAACGGGTTGTTCGAGACCGCACCGGACCCTATCTGAACGAGCCGCGCCCGGCAGGAAGCGGTTCTCACTTTCCTGTCCGCCCCAACCGCTCCTTCCCAGTCGCGGCTCGTAGGAGCGAAGGCTCGGATATCTCCGATGACACCCGCACGCGCGGGATCCGAGCCTTCGCCCGCTGCGGGCTCAGACTCGGCGTCCGGTGCTCAGACTCGGCGTCCGCGCAGGCGCGGACACGACGCGTTGATTGATGCCATCTAGCGCAGTGCGGTCAACCCGAGTTCGGCGCGATCGCGATTCACGCGCTCCATCGCGGGCGGGTGCTTCTTGAACAGTTTCACGAGCTGACTGGGCGTGCACTGGAGCCGATTCGCCGCCTGCTTGTGGTCGTGCCGACAGTCGGCGAGCATGTCCATGGCCTCGGCGAGCATGGCCGGGAAGTCGCGGTGCGTCTGGTTGACCGCGATCCGACCGCTGCGGACGCGCGATCGCCAGAGGTCCGAGTTGGCGTCGCCCATCGGCACGGGGCAACGGCGCCCCACCGCCAGCGCGGTCCTGAGCCGGAACACCGCGACGCGCTTGTTCTCGCCCTGGCTACGCCGCTCGCCGGCCTGGGCGCTGATGCCAGTGGGCGTGTGCTGGATTGTGATCTTGGTCTCGACCTTGTTGCGGTGCTGCCCGCCCGGGCCGGACGATCGGCCTCGCCCGAGACTGCACTGCCCGAGCAGTTCCTCATCGTCCAGGGCCGCAGGATGGGGCGATCGGGCAGGGTTCATGCCGCAGCCCGTGCCGGGGCATAGTCCGCCGCGCCGAGGGTGAGTATGGAATGGCGTGTCGCAATCACGGAATCCCTGTTCTCAAAGACGGTCTCAAGAGTTGAATCACAGCATCAACAGGCGGTGGTCGGGGTGGCGGTGAGCGTGAGGTCGTCGCGGCGACCGGCCAGAAGCAACTCATACCCGAGCCCGGCGATCATCGCCGCGTTGTCCAGGCAGTATTCGATCGCGGGCAATCGCAGCGCGAGCCCGCGCTCATCGGCGAACGCCCGCACGCGCGTGCGCAGCAGCGAGTTGGCCGTCACGCCACCGCCCACGAGCAGCGTGCTGTACTCGCCGCGGTCCGCGGCCCGCGCAAGCTTGAGCATGACAGCCTCGATGGCGGCGCGCTGGAAGGCGGCGGCGATGTCGCGTCGTTGAGAATCGGTCAGGTCGGCCGCGTCGCGCTCGAACACGCCGCCGCGCGCCGGCACGCCGCGAACCGCGTACAGCACCGCGGTCTTGAGCCCGGAGAACGAGAAGTCGAGCGAGTCGCGCGACAGCCGACTGATGGGAAACTTGTGTGCTCTGTCGTCGGCGCCGGGCTCCTGCGCCAGCCGGTCCAGGCTGGGCCCGCCCGGGTACGGCAGGCCGAGAATCGTCGCCACCTTGTCGAACGCCTCGCCGACCGCGTCGTCGATGGTCGAGCCGAGGCGTGTGAGACTGACGGCGGACTCGCAGCGGTACATCGACGTGTGCCCGCCGCTGACGGCCAGCCCCAGTGCCGGGAACTCCGCCGGCGGCGCGTCCAGCACACCGGCGTGGAGGTGCGCGTGGACGTGATCGACGCCGATGATCGGCACGCCCAGCGCCCACGCCAGCGCCTTGCCCGCCGACACGCCGACCAGCAATGAGCCGATCAGCCCCGGCCGGTTGCCCACCGCCACCGCCTCGATGTCCCCGAGCGCGACGCCGGCCTGGGAAACCGCACGGCGGATGACGGGCAGGATGCGTTCGGCGTGGGCCCGGCTTGCGATCTCCGGCACCACCCCGCCGTACTCCTCGTGCAGCTTGTGCTGCGACGCGATGACGTTAGAGCGCACGCGCCGGCCGTGCTCGACGACGGCCGCGGCGGTCTCGTCGCACGACGACTCGATGCCCAGGATCAGCGATGGGCACGCCGCGTCAGCCGTCATCGCCGCTCTCCGCCTCGGTCGGCTCGACGCCCGACGCCTGGAGCCATCGCTCGAGGTCATCGCTGGTGATCGACAGTTGGGCGATCCGATTGCCCCGCGCGTCGAACACCTCCAGCCGACCGCCCGCGAGATCCGTGTCGTCGGGCCAGAGATCGACCGGCTCGTCCAGCGCGATTCCGGCCGACTCGTGCCGCCGAGCGCTCCGCTCAAGCAGCGCCAGATCGCGGAGCAGCGCCTGCCGGGAGCGGTCCAGTCGTTCGAGATCCTCGGCGATCAGCTGCTCGCCCGAGGGCGCGTCCTCGCCGACGGGCGCCCACAGCCCGGTGTCGATGCGCGTCTGCAGTGCGCCGACCGCCGCGGTGAGCTGCCGATCGCCCAGCGCGGCCAGAGCAGCCTCGGTGTCAGACCAGTCGGTCGCGTCTTCGGTCCCGGTGCGGATCACCTCCTGGTCCTGCTGCGTGGTCATCGCATCCAGCCACTCCTGGCCGGACATCGGCACGAAGAACCCGGGCGACGGGTCCACTCCCCACGCCGTCGAGCCCGGCTCGCGGTGCGGGCTTCTTCCGGAAGGCAATTCGTAGCGGCCCTCGGTGATCTTCAGCTCCGCGTTCGTGCGCGAGAGCGTATACACCTGCTGGATGCTCGCCTTGCCGAAGCTCCGCTCGCCGAGGATGACGGCGCGGTCGTTGTCGGCCAGGGCGCCGGCGAAGATCTCCGACGCCGACGCGCTCTGCCCATCGATCATCACCACGACGGGGAAATCTCCCAGCGTGCCCTCGCGATGGGCGAGGATGGTCTCAGCATCGAGCGCCCGCCCGCGCGTGGAGACGATGATGCCCTCGCTGAGGAACAGGTCCGCCATCGCGACGCTCGCGGACATCAGCCCACCGGGATTGCCGCGCAGGTCGATGATGAGCGCGCCGAGCCGACCGGGCTCCTCGGCCCCGAGCCCCTCGATCACGCCCTTGAACTCGTCGGCGGTGGTCTGGTTGAACTGCGAGACGCGGATGTAGGCAATGCGCCGGTCCGCGTCGATCACGTGCCGCCAGTGCCCGTCGTCGGCGCGGTGGAATCCGCGGACCGTCTGGGTGACGATGCGCTCGCGGACGATGGTCACGGCGATGCGCGTGCCGCCGCGTTCGACGGTGATCCGGACGGGCACTCCGGCCTCGCCCATGAGCATCTCGACGCACTCGTCGGGCGTCTTGTCCGCGGTCGAGACGCCCTCGATCTCGACGATGCGGTCGCCCGCGCGCACGCCGGCCGCAATCGCGGGCGAGCCGTCCAGGGGCGTGATGACGGTCAGCCACCCGTCGCGCATCGCCACCGCGACGCCGATCCCGACGTACTCGCCCGTCATCTCCTTCTCGAACTCGTCCGTATCGGCCGGTGGGACGTAGAAGGTATACGGGTCGTCCAGCGCGTCGAGCATGCCCTGGATGGCAGCCCGCTGCAAGGCCTGCTCGTCGGGCCTGGTGATGAATCGCTGCATGACGATGCGGTGCGTGCCGCCGATGGGACCGAGAAACGCCCCGACCCCGTACGAGCGATTGATCGCCAGTGTGGACCCCACCACCGCCACCGCGAGGATCACGATGAGCGCCAGCTGAAACCAGATCCGGTTCTTGTGCACAGCCGTCTCCTGAGAAACTTCAGACGTGGCAATCCTAGGTGGACGCGGGCCGCGGCTCGCGCGGCCGAGCCCCACTCTTGTTCGGCGTCGTCCACCTAGAATTGCCCGCCCGCGACGGGCCGAAGGGATGTCTCGTGGACACCAGCCGAACCACCATCAGGGTGCAGTCTGAGCGGGCGGTGCTTGCGGCTGTCCGTCTGCCCGGGGCGGCGTACGACCAGGCCGACCCGTTCGGGGAACTCGCGGCGCTGGCCGAGCAGGCCGGGGCCATGGTCGTCGGCACCATCGACCAGCAGCGTGAGCGCCCCCAGGCCGGAACGTACATGGGCAAGGGCAAGGTCGAGCAACTGCGGGATCTGTGCGAGCAGCTGGACGCGAGCCTGGTCATCTTCGATCACGAGCTCTCGCCGGCGCAGCTGGGCAACATCGAGAAGGTCGTCCAGCGCAAGATCGTGGACCGGTCCGAGCTGATCCTGGACATCTTCGCCGCCAGGGCCACTTCGCACGAGGCCAAGCTGCAGGTCGAGTTGGCCCAACTCGAGTACACGTACCCCAGGCTTCGCGCGATGTGGTCGCACCTGGAGCGGATCGCGGGCGGCGCGCCGGTGGGGATCGGCACGCGGGGCCCGGGCGAACAGCAGCTTGAGATCGACCGCCGACTCGTGCGCACGAAACTGCGCAACTTGCGGCGTGAGCTGGCCGAGATCCAGCGCCGCAAGAGCCGCGAGGTCCGCAAACGCAATCGCGACCACACCACGGTGGGGCTGGTCGGATACACCAACGCGGGCAAGAGCACGCTGTTCAACACGCTCACCGCCGGGGGCGACAACGCCGACGAGAGCCTCTTGGCGACCTAGATATAAC
>JADFGU010000188.1 GCA_022567535.1 Planctomycetota bacterium
ACGTCGACGTCGTCGCCGACTTTCCCACCTCCCCCGTCGCAAACTTTCCCGCCTCCCCCGTCGCCGACGGGGGAGGTGCCGAGCGCAGCGAGGCGGAGGGGGTCTCCCAATACGAGCCCGCTGCGCAGGCAGAGGGTTCAGCCCCTTCGTCGCTTCGTCGCTTCGTCGCTTCGTCGCTTCCCCACTCCGTCTCTTCCCCCCACTCCCTCATCTGCGGCATCATGGAGCACATCGAGCAGGCCGGCATCCACTCCGGCGATTCCTCGTGCACCATCCCCCCGTGGTCGCTCTCCGCCGAGATCACCGACCGCATCAAGGACATCGCCCGTCGCCTCGCCGCCGCCCTGAAGGTCAACGGCCTGATGAACGTCCAGATGGCGGTCAAGGACGACGAGATCTACATCATCGAGGTCAACCCGCGCGCCAGCCGAACCGTCCCGTTCGTCGGAAAGGCCAAGCACGTGTCGTGGGCCTCCCTCGCCGCCAAGGTCATGATGGGCAAGTCGCTCGACGAGCTCGGCGCGCGCGAGATCCCGGACACCGGCACATTCGCCATCAAGGAGTCGGTCTTCCCGTTCTCGAAGTTCTCCGGCGTGGACGTGGTGCTGGGCCCGGAGATGCGCTCGACCGGCGAGGTCATGGGCATCGACGCGTCGCTGCCCATCGCGTTCGCCAAGGGCCAGATGTCCGCCGGCGTCGCGCTGCCGCGCGAGGGAGGCGTCTTCATCTCCGTCCGCGACGCCGACAAGCCGCACATCGCCGATATTGCCAGGCCGCTGTTCGAGATGGGATTCAGCGTCTACACAACCGCGGGCACAGCCGAGATTCTCCAGGCCGCCGGCCTCGAGCCGCGCGTGCTGGAAAAGATCGCCGCGGGGGCACGCCCCAACGTCATCGACCTCATGTCCGACGGCGAGATCGCGCTGGTCATCAACACCCCGACCCGCACCGGCTGGCAGACCGACGAGGGCAAGATCCGCGCGACGGCGGTCCGCCTCAACATCCCCATGATCACCACCGCCACCGGTGCCCTGGCCTCGGTCAAAGCCATCGAAGCCCTCAGACAGGGCGACTGGACGGTGCGGGCGATGCAGGATTATGCGGCTGGGATACAGACAGAGCCTGCGGGGATTTAGTCGAGGACTGATCTCATGGGACTGGCGATTCTAGTTGGGAGTTACACGGAAGAACTCGAACATGACCAAGACGCACCATGCGCGATTCACGATGACATGCGAAGTCTGAATGCGTTTCTTGAGTCATCGGGGTTGAATCCGCATAACGAGTCCAACCAGTGTCCGGTTTGGGACACTCACAATGGTTCATACGGAAACCTTCACTACTTGAGAAGAATAGCTGCACACATTAACATTCGTGGGTCGCTCCCTGAACCCGGTAGCAAGGACACTTTGGACGATCCTGTTGTCCAAGAGTACTACGCGCTGGTTAATGCGCCTCCAATCACGCTCCTTGGCAGACTCCGAGGAAAGCGATCCGTCGCAAGAACATTTGATCATTTGATGTGTCACAGTGATGCGGAGGGCTATTACCTGCCGCAAGACTTTGCACAGGTTTTATTCACGCCGGAGGAACTCAAGATTCCAGGAGGAATGATTGGCTCTTCGCATCGATTGCTAAACGAGACACGAGTGCTTGCTCGGGCTATCGAATTGCCTTTGGAGCTTGATCCGGATAGCGAGGAAGTCTGGGCAGCCTGTGATTCACAGGGTGAGGGCGAGAAGATGTGGCAGAGATACGGAGTCGAGTCATCCACTTGTTTGCGTTTGCACCGTGCCGCAAGGCACTCAATCAAGCATTCTGCGGCCATTGTGTTCTGCTGAGAAACTGTGAAAAGAATCTGGGCACACTCGCCCTCACTTCCCAAACCAGATCAACCGCGGTCTGCCTGAACATCCCGATGATTACGACTGCTACCCCTTCCTTGGCCTCGGTGAAACCGATCGCAGCCCTGCGCAAAGGCGTCTGAACCGTGCGCGCAATGCAGGACTATGCGGCCGGAGCGAACGTCGAGCCGGTCATGGCTTGATCCACTGCAACACTCACGCGCATACGAGCCCTTCGCGCGAGCGGAGAGTCTTGCGTGTCCGGCACGCCGAACACCCTGTGCTCGCGCCCAGGGCTCGAATGCGAAGCTCGCCGAGTCTGATGACGAGCCCTCCGCGCAAGCGGAGAGTGTTGCGTGTCCGGCACCGAACACTTCGTGCTCGCGCCCGGGGCTTGTACAGCGCGCTGCGCTGCGCGTGCCCATGTGAATAATGGGAATCGTATCACAGCTTGCTTGCGGTGAACTGGGTGGCGTCGGTTTCGCGGCGCCAGGTCCAGCTGGGGCCGACCTTTTTCTCGTAGTGCGTCCACATCTCGAACCAGTAGCTGCGGAAGGCGTGCCGGCCGAAGGGGGCGAAGTGGTCGGCGACCTTTTTCATCACGTGCGCGTCCGTGCCGACGAGCCCCAGCACGTCGCGGCCGTGTCGGACCGACTCGGTGTCCAGCGGGAGCCGATCGTACCGGCCGAGGAGCTGCATGATGTTGGCGGCGGCGTACGGGCCGATGCCCGGCAGCGACAGCAGCGTGTCATGGATCTCGCCGCTGGGCGTCCTGGGATCCTCGAACCATCGCGGGTCGAGCGTGGGGGGCTTGCCACGGCGCGAGGCGAACAGCCGGGCCAGCTCGATCATGCGCCGGTCGCGGTAGCCGACGCGGCAGCGCCCGCGGAGTGTTGTGGCCCGTGCTCGTGCGAGCTTTTCGGGGGTTGGGAAGGTGTGGCGGAGGGGGCAGGAAGCAGATGTCAGGTCGGAGACCCGACTTACCTTGGACGTCAGGTCGGAGACCTGACCTACCTTGGTACCGAGCACCTCGCAGAGCCTGCGGTTCATGTTGACGGTGCCGGGCCACGTGACGTTGCAGCTGGTGACGGTTTTGAGGATGTCCTCGAAGAGCGTGGGGGAGCGCATGAGTCGGCCTCGCCCGGAGCGTTTCCAGCGCGGGTCGGCGCGGTGGAACGCGGCGATGGTGCGCCGGTCCTCGTCGAGGCGGAGCATGCGCGACAGGTCGGCCCTGACGCGGGACTGCTCGGCGCGCGAGAGCACGCGGCTGGCGCGCACGGTCAGCGGCTTGCCACGCAGGCTGCGCGGGAGCGTGCGAAAGGGTGGCCCCTGGTTGACGGCGAGCACGGCCGGGCTGTCTTCGAGATCGAGCACGCGATACAGCGTGTGCGTGTCCGGATCCCAGTGGTTGGGGGCGAGCAGGAAGTAGCCGTACGAGCAGTAGTCGCGTGCGAGCAGGTAGTCGCCGGGCACGCTCAGCGTCATGCGCGTGGGGCGGGCGGTCATGCGGAGATCTTCGCGGCGGTTGGGAACAGGCACGTGGTGAGGTTGAGGCAGAGTCGGTCGGCGACCCGCGCATACATCTCGTACGAGGCATTGACCTGCTCGTCGAGCTGAGCCCTGGAGAGCCCGGCCCGGCTGAAGAGGTCTCGGCCCTGCTCGAAGAAGGCGTCGATCATCGGGTGGTCGCACTCGAAGTGGAACTGGAAGGCGAAGGTGCGCAGGCCGACCGTGAACGCCTGGTTCTTGCACGCGGCGGAGGAGGCGAGAACCGTGGCGCCGCCCGGGAGCGCGGTGACATGATGGGCGTGGATGTGGAACTGGGGCGCGTCCCAGGCGATGCCGGCCAGAATCGGGTCGACCTGGCCGACGGGATTGATGCTGACGGTCTCGAAGCCGACCTCGGGCGCGGGCATGGGCTCGACCGAGCCGCCGAGCGCGTGGGCGATGAGCTGGGCGCCGAGGCAGACGCCGATGACGGGCAGCTCGGCGTCGTGCGCCTGCTTGATGAACTTGGTCTCGGCCATGAGCCATGGTGCCCCGGCGCGCCGGGGGAGGTCATCGGGCGTGAGGTTGTGCGGGCCTCCCATGACGATGAGCCCCTGGACCTCGTCGAGGTCTCCCGGGATGGCGCGGCTGCCGGAACGGTCGGGTCTGCGGATGTCCAGCCGGTAGCCGTGGTCCCGCAGCGTCATGCCGAGTCGGCCGGGGGTTTCGAGGTCGTGGTGCTGGAGGACGATGATGGACATGGGCGGATGGTAGGGAGCGGGGAGCGCATGAAAACACGGAGCGGGCGCCGAGTCTGAGCCCGCTGCGGGCGAAGGCTCGGATCGCGGGCGTGTGGAGGTCATCGGGGGAATCCGAGCCTTCGCGGACTCAGACTCGGCGTCTTGCACACAACTCGCCGATGCACCCGTCCTGGGGACTCGCTAGGTTGTAAGCATGGCGATGGTGGCGTCGTGGCTGGGGAGATAGTCGGTGCGGAGGATGATCCTGGGCGTGCGGTCGAGTGCCCATGCGGCGAACGAGGCGGTGTGGAAGCGCCGCGAGGGGCCGAGGTCTTCGCCCGCAGTGCCGCCGGCGTCGGAGAGGAAGTTGAAGATGAGTGCGCGGCCGGGGCGTCGGTCGGCGGTAAGGGCGGACCAGGCGCGATCGAGGACCGCCCTTGCGTCCATCTCGTCGAAGGTATTGAGCGAGCCGGAGAAGGCGAAGACGTCGGCACGCTCGGCGCTGACGAGGCGTTCGAAGAGCTGCTCGTCGGTTGCGAAGTCGGCGTGGATGAAGCGGGCCTCTTCGAGGTGGTCGCGCCCGGCGCGGGTGCGGGAGTGCTCGACCATCTCGATGAGGCCGTCCACGCCGACGTAGCCGCCGTACTCGACGCCGAGAGAGTGGAGGAAGGCGAGCAGGTCGGCCCGGCCGCAGCCGATGTCGGCGACGACGCGGCCGGTGAGGTCGAGGCTCTGAGCGATGACCTCGAAGCGTCGGCGCTGGTACTCGGGCGAGCGCCAGAGCAGGGCGTCGAAGGTCGGGCCCTCGCGTTCGACAGCCTCGCGGTAGGGGTCGAGCGATGGGTGTGGATCGGCGGGCATTTGGGAGGTTAGGCGGAAGGCACCAGGCATCAGGGATCAGGGATCAGGCATTGCGGATTAGGCATCAGGGATCAGGCATTGGGGATCAGGCATCAGGGATCAGGCATTGGGGATTAGGCATCAGGCACTGGGCACTGGGCATCAGGGACGATCAATGGAGCCTCACCGTGCTGACCTGCGGTCGGCGTTTCTCTCTGCGCGG
>JADFGU010000189.1 GCA_022567535.1 Planctomycetota bacterium
GAGCAGAACGGTCAGCAACAACGACAAACGCAGCTAGGGCGACGCCTCCCAGGAGTGCGGTAATGAAACTCTCGAAGCCAAGAGTCTCCGATAGCTTATAGAGATGCCATGAGGTCTCAGGTGCCTGGTCGGCTAGTTGAAGAGAGCCGACCGACAGTCCTGCTTGAAGGATCAGAAGGACCACCACGCCGCCAATGGCAAGAACCGGGAACAAATCGAGCCTGTGCGGCGACCCGGTCCGTGCTCTCAGGCCGACGGCAAACCAGCGCGCGCGCTTTCCCAGACAGGCGGGCGAATATGAGCACGCCCGGTTGATCTCCCTCGAGTGAAAGCCTGCGGCGGACGACATCGGCTTGGATCGGAATATGTCGGCACTTGACTTCGAGCTGGCCGAAGTTCGCTCCGCGAAAGAAGCGGCGGATTTCCCGTTCGTTATTCGGCAGTTCCGCCAGAATCTCAAACGCCTTCACAAACGGAGAATCGATGAGGCGGTCGGATGTGAGATACTCCTCCGATTCATCAAGCCGCCTGAGGCCCGTTTGTGCTGCCAGCAGATCGATCAGCCCGGCCCGGTCGCCGTGATGCACGTAATGCCCCGGCTGCTCGTGCGGCTCAAGATCCGCACCGGGCTCGATCGGCGCCGTCGCGTGGACGGCGTTGATGATCGTCGGGGCCGATCGAATCGAGTGCAGCGCGATCCGCCTGGTCTGGTCCACCCCGAATGCGTTGATCCAGCGTGCGATGAAGGCCCGGCTGTGGCTGGTCGCGATGCTCAGACGCGCCGTCGCATCGTCGCGCGGCAGTATCGGCCTCGTGAGACCCAGCGCCCGTCCGTCGGCCAGCGGAATCTCGTCGCACCCGTCGCTCCAGCGCTCTCGGATCGGCCCGCGCAGCTCGGCCAGCCGGCGCAGGCCCGCGTTGACAAAACCGCCGACCTTGCGGCCGCAGTGGCGACTCGCCCATTCGACGGCCAGGCTCACCGCGGCGTGGTCCGGCACCCGGTCCAGGAACAGCATCTGCGCCGCCCCGCACGCCAGCGACGCCTGCACCTCGGGCTGGCATTCCTTGAAAGGTCGGCTGATGCCGGTCCCGACCAGGCGCGAGATCGTCAGCCAGCGTCGGATCGCCGCGTCGTAGATCGCGTGCGCCAGCGCCGCATCGCGCCCGCTCAGCCCTGTAGTATCCAGCTCTTGCGTGTCCAGCCGCGAAATACGCGTCGCCTGCTCGGCAAGCCTCGCGCACACGACATCGCGCGGGTCCTGGATCCCGTATCCTGCCCGTGGCGTGTGCGGCCGAAGCGACCTTGAACCAGCCATGGCCGACTGTAGACTCGCAGACGCATTCGCCCCAAGCCCCGTCCACGCATGAATAGACACAAGGACCACGCACGAGAAGGTCACACCGGCCCGCCGCCGGGCGCGGCGCCACGGCCCGCAGCCTCGCGCCGCGGCGGCTTCCTGGCTCAGATGAAGATCAGGAAGAAGATGATCGTGCTGCACACGTGCTTCTCGCTCGGGCTCGCGGGTGTTCTCTTCGTCGCGCTGCGACCGGCCATCGCCGAGGTGCTCAAGCAGTCCGAGATGAACGAGGCCAGGCTGCTGCTCGAAATGCTTGTCCCCGGGCGCGTCGGCGACGCGTCGCCGCTGATTGTGTCGCCCCACGCCTCGGTGCGCTTCGGCGATGCGGCCGAGCTCGGCATCGACGATCGATCGATCGATCTCGCCCGCGGCGCCAACGGCTCGCCCGTGGATGCGGGCTCGGGGCTGAACGGCGCGCGCATGCTCACAATCGTGACCGCCGCCGACGGCTCGGAAATCTTCGCCCTCGCAAGCGTGCGCATCCCCGAGGCCAGGCGCGCCATCCGAAGCATCTATATTCTGTTGATCGTCGCGCTTCTGGCCGTCTACGGGCTGGTGGCGGCGGCGATCGAGGTCTTCGTTCTTCCCAGCGCGGTCTACGCGCCGATCCGGCGCATCCTCGACGCCGACGCCGCCGTCCAGCAGGGACGCGCCAGCGACGAACTCATCCCCGACACCGCGATCCCGGCCGACGAGCTGGGCGAGATCATGCGCAGCCGAAATGCCTCCATCATGACCATACGCCGCCACGAGCACGACCTGGCCGACGCGCTCGGCCGGCTGGAAGAGGTCGCCTCCGATCTGGCCAGGAAGAACCATCTGCTCGAGAACGCCCGGCGGAATCTCGCCGAGAGCGACCGTCTCGCCACGCTGGGCATGATGTCCGCCGGCATCGCCCACGAGCTGAACACGCCGCTCGCGGTGCTCAAAGGGCTGGTCGAGAAGCTCGACGATGACCCGCAGGGTCTGGACCCCGCGCAGGCGGCGCTCATGCGCCGGGTCGTGGGTCGGCTCGAACGACTCGGCGACAGCCTGCTCGACTTCGCACGGGCGCGCACGTTCGACCGTCGGCTCACACCGCTTCGACCGCTCGTCGACGAGGCGTTCGCGCTGGTTCGACTCGACCGCGAGATGTCCGCCCGCATCGAGCTGGTCAACGCCGCCCCCTCCGACCTGTCCGTCTCCTGCGACGCCGACCGCATGCTGCAGGTGCTCGTCAACCTCGTCCGCAACGCGGTGGATGCGATCGTGGCCCAGCGCTCCGGCGCCGCCGAAACCGTCACCGTCGACGCCAGCCTCATCCAGCGCGACGGCGGCGACTGGACGTCGATCACCGTCACCGACACCGGCCCGGGCATCGACGCCGACCTGTTGCACAAGGTCTTCGAGCCGTTCGTCACCACGGGGCTCGACGCGCGCGGCACCGGGCTCGGCCTGGCCGTCGTCGATGGAATCGTCCGCGAGCACGGCGGGCTCGTGCTGGCGCGAAATCGCGGCGTCGAGCCCACGGGCGACCGCACGGGCGGGTCGCGCGGCGCCGTCTTTGAAGTGCTGCTCCCGCGCATCGCGTAGACTCCCCGCTGCAAGCACGCTTCGCCACTCGGGCAAGAGGCGCCGAAGGAGAACGAGTATGCCGGGCGCGAGCTTTGTGACCCATCTCCAAGCCGCGATCGACGGCACGGTGCTGCCCGCCCGCACGATCCAGACCACTCACCAGTCGCGGCCGCTCTGGGTGCGCTACGACCTGGACGCGGTCTCGCGCGCCGTCACCAGGGCCGACCTGCCCGATCGCCCGCCCACGCTCTGGCGCTACCGCGAGCTGCTGCCCGTCGATGACGACTCGTGCATCGTCTCACTGGGCGAGGGGATGACGCCGCTCATCGACTGCCCGCGTCTCGCGTCCAGCCTGGGCATCGATCGACTGCTCATCAAGGACGAGTCGCAGCTGCCGACCGGGTCGTTCAAGTCCCGCGGCATGGCTGTGGCGGTCTCGATGGCCAAGCAGCTCGGCATCCAGCGCGTCGCGGTGCCCACCGCCGGGAACGCCGGCGGCGCCCTCGCCGCCTACGCCGCACGCGCCGGCATGGAGTGCTGGGTCTTCATGCCCGCCGACACGCCCGAGGTCAACAAGGCCGAGTCGCGGCTCTTCGGCGCCCACACCTTCCAGGTCGATGGGCTCATCACCGACTGCGCCCGCGTGGTGCAGCTCGGCCGGGAGCGCATGGGCTGGTTCGACATGAGCACGCTCAAGGAGCCCTACCGCATCGAGGGCAAGAAGACCATGGGCCTCGAACTCGCCGAGCAGATGAACTGGAGCCTGCCCGGCGTCATCCTCTACCCGACCGGCGGCGGCACGGGGCTCATCGGCATGTGGAAGGCGTTCGCGGAACTGGGCGCGATCGGCTGGCTCGAATCCGACCGTCGCCCCCGCATGTTCGCCTGCCAGTCCTCGACCTGCGCGCCCATCCCAGACGCCTTTGACGCAGGCCTTCGCTTCGCACACCCGCCCGACAACCCGCGCACCATCGCGTCAGGGCTCCGCGTCCCCAACGCGGTGGGGGATTTCATGATCCTGGACGCGGTGCGCGAGTCCGGCGGGCGCGCCATGGCC
The DNA here is from genome assembly GCA_022567535.1 of Planctomycetota bacterium. GTDB lineage: Bacteria > Planctomycetota > Phycisphaerae > Phycisphaerales > UBA1924 > JADFGU01. Next base: position 3,970 of record JADFGU010000189.1, read on the forward strand.
GCCGACGAGCACCGACTGCTCGAGTGGATGCGCCTTGTCTGCGAGACGGAGGGGATCGCGCTGTGCCCCGAGTCCGCCGCCTGCATCGGCGTGCTCGAGCGTGCCCTGCGCGACGGCACGATCGCCGCCAGCGAGACCGCGGTCGTGTTCAACACCGGCGCCGCCCAGAAATACACCGAGCTCATCCGCACCGACCTGCCCACGCTCGATCCCGACCACCTCGACTTCGACGCCCTGGCCGGGAGTTGATTGCCCACGCGGCCGACGCGCATCGCCGAATTCGCGTCATGGGGGCGTTGCCACTCGCCTGAGCAGGTCCAGCACCGCCGACCAGACGGCCCGATCGGGCTCCGCTTCGGTGCTGGGCGGCAGTTCGACGGCGATGACGGCCGGCGCGTCCGCGTCGGCTGCACGCAAGGCCTCGTACAACCCGCGCGCGTACGCCGATGCGTCCCCGGGCATCACGCACACGCGACCGGGCGGCTCTACCTCGGGCCGCTCCGTGATAACCAGCGCGACGATCGGCCCGTGCACCGCCCGGGTGGCGTGCGCGAATCGGCCCGGCTCGAACAGCACGACCCGGCTGCGCGGCGCGTACTGCGCACCGGACAGCCCGCCGCCGGGCCGATCGCCCAGTTCCATCGCCGCCGGAACCTCGACAACCTCGCGTCCGATCGCGGTGGACAGCCGATCGGCCGAGATCACCCCCCGGCGCAGCACCCGCGCCGGCCGATCCACCAGCGACACCACCGTGGACTCGATCCCACTCGCGCACGCACCGCCGTCCAGCACCAGCACCTCGTCCTCGGTGAAACTCGCCCGGACGTGCTCGGCCCGAGTCGGGGACAGCTCGCCCGAAAGGTTGGCGCTGGGCGCGACGATCGGCCCGCCGAGTGCCCGGATCAGCGCCAGCGCCATGGGGTGATCGGGGCAGCGGACAGCCACCGTGGCGCCGCCGCCCGTCACCACCTCCGGCAGGCCATCGGCCCGGGGCACGATGATCGACACCGGCCCCGGCCAGAAGGCGCCCGCGATCGCGCCCGCCTCCTCCGGCCACGCGCGCGCGACCGAGCGCGCCATGTCCTCATCCGAGACGTGCACGATGAGCGGGCTTCTCGTCGGCCGACCCTTGATCTCGAA
>JADFGU010000190.1:0-2870 GCA_022567535.1 Planctomycetota bacterium
CGGAAAACGTTTTCCGTTTTGCTCCCCAACGATCCGTGCCGCGGACGGCGTCGCGGATAGTGGTTTGGCGCCCAGCGCCGAACTCGTGTTCGAGAACCGGATGATCTGGAAGGTGTCGTCAGGGCCGAGCAGGTCCAGGGCGTGCGTGACCGCGTCCCTGGCCTGGGCGATCGGCTCGCCACTCATGCTCCCCGAGCAATCGACGACGAAGACCATCTCGAGCGGCCGCCGATCGAGTGTGGCCAGGTCGGCCGGCGGGACGATCATCATCGAGAAGAACGCCCCGCCCTCGATGTGCCTGGCGTCCGCGTGCGTGAGCATCGCCGTCTTGATCGCATGGCCAGCGACGCGATACCGGAGCACGAAGTCCTTGTTGGGCACGGCGTCGCGCTGGCAGAGCGAGATCTGCGCCACGCTGGGCCTGGCGGAGTCTCTCGTGATCTCGACCAGGTGCGTCGGGCAGTTGAGCTCCTCGATCGCGACCCCCGCGTTCAATGAAACGCTCAGCGAGATATCGTGCCCGCTGCGCTCGCTCGGCAGCAGGTACTGCAGTTCCGTCTCCTGCCCCGACGCCCCCATCGCGCCTTGGGCGACCGCCCCCACGCCGTCCTGGAACCGCTCGCCCTTGACGTACGGCGGGTTGAACCTCGGGCCGACGACCATCGGGAACACGAACTCGAACCACCCGTCGCGGTAGGGCAGCGTGTGGAAATACGTCACATTGACGCCGATGCGTTTGCCCGGCTCGATGTTCGCCACGCGCTGCGTGAAGATGTTGGGGCGCTCCTGGGTGAGCAGCGAGGCCTTGTATCCCTGGCGCTTGGCGTCGTAGTAGATGCGCTGGGCCTCTTCCCGTTCGCGGATGATGCCACGGATCTTACGGTCGCCGATCGTCATGACAAAGCCGTCCACGGCGGAGTCCTGGGGGAGTGGGAAGACGTACAGCACCTCGATCTTCTCGTCGAACGGGTTGTGGAACGTCTGCGTGACCTTGACCGCGGCGATATAGCCGTCGATCTCGGCGGATACATCGGTGTGTTCGAGGGGAATCGGGACTTCGGTTTTCTTGTCGTTCTTGCCGGTCGGAATCAGGGTGATAAGTGAGCCGCTGGTTGGCGTGTCATCCCCGTATTCGAAGTCTTCTTGGCCGCTGCGTTGGATAACCCAGAGTTCACTGCCCGGCATCATGGTGGTGTACAGCGACGTCGCGGAAGCCGATTGCGGGTCGCCGGCAGCGCCCCTGAACAGCGGGCCGAGTATCGGTATGTCACCGAGCATTGGAACCGAGGCCGCGCGCCGCGCGTCAGAAAACCCGTCGCGCCAGTCCGGCTTGGCTTGTTGCGCATGCGCCGGCCAGGCGGCGTAGTTGGTGCCGCCTGAGCAACCCGGCAACAGCCACAGGACGCCAACCACCGAAGCGGTGCAGACGAACAACAAAGCGACTCGCAAGGTCTTCATTCTGAGTCTCCTTTGCGGGGACGGATCGGGGAGCGATTTAGCTCTCGCCTTCCTCGTAGCCGGGCAACGTGGCCCTTATTTCGCGCTGTCGCTCCTGATGCTCGAAGCTCGCAACCTCATCAGGGGTCAGTTGGCTCTGTGTGCGCTCTGATGTGCGCACGAATTGGTTGTAGAACAACATCCCGCACGCTGCGACCGGCACCAACAGCAACCCGATCTTCATCCATTCGCGTTTCATGCCTTACTCCTCGTGAATTTCGATGTCCGCTTCAATGGATCGGCCGTCAGCGTCCGCCGCGACTGTGAGTTTGATGTTGTACCTGGCGCCCGGGACCGTCTCGCGCACGTGCACGCGGCAGACGCGGGTCTTGCCCGTGGGCAGGTCGTCGCCGGTGTCGAACGCAGCGATGATGATCCGCCCCCCGCCCAGGGCCCTGGGGTCGTAGTAGGGGGCCTTGGCGAACGCGGGGTGCTCGCCGTTCTCGACGCCGACCAGTTCGACGCCCTTGGGCACCCGCAGCTCGAACTGATACGCGGCCAGCTCCGATTCGCCCGAATCGATGACCACATCGAGCGCCCTGAACACGGCGTTCACGGCAGGCTGATCCCCCGGCTGCGCAGCCGTCCACCCCAGTCCCGCTGCCGCGAGCAGCACGACCGATCCAAGCACACCAATATCCAGCAGCCGACGCGTCATGAACTTGTCCCCCTGACGATCGAGACCGCGACAGCGGCGATGGCGTCCACGTCAAGGCGATTCACCGCGCCGTCGCCCGTGACGTCCCACTTTCGGTCCGTCATTCCCCCTTGATGCAGCGCCCGGGCGACGATGAAGGCGTCCAGCACATCCACGCGCCCGCTGGCGTCAATGTCGAAGATCGAGGCGGCACTGGCCTGGCCGGGCGGTGAGAGCGCCGGTCCCGTGCCCACGCCTCGCATCCACCACAGCCCGATCCAGGCGGTGATCGCCAGCCCCGCCGCCGCCGCCAGCGGACCAGCCCGGCGTGCGTGCAACCGCAGCCGACCCCGCCGCGATAGCCGCCCACCGGCCAGCGAGACAAGCTCGTCCTCGATCTCGCCCGGCACCGGCAGATCCACCCGCAGCAGCGACCGCAGATCCTCGGCCAGCCGGTCCGGGAATGTCGGCTCGGGTTGTCGCTCATGGCGCTCAGGCATCGCGAATCTCCATCCGTGCAGCGCGCCAGAGCAGCCGGCGGTTCAGACGGTTTCAAGTTTCGGTCACAATTCATCTTCGAAATACGCTCTCAAGCGATCGTCCGCGCGAAGGCCTTTGAGCGCGTGGTGCAGGCGGGACTTCACGGTCCCGGGCGGTATCCCCAGGGCGGCGGCGATCTCGGCCGTGGCCATCCCGTCCACGATGCGCATCAGCAGCACCTCCCGCTGCCCGTCCG
>JADFGU010000190.1:2880-5058 GCA_022567535.1 Planctomycetota bacterium
ATTCATCGGGCTCAGGCTGAGCCGCGGCAAGAGCGCGGCGTCGAGGCCGCCCCAGAGCTGTCGCAGAACGACCACGGTCAATGCCGCCAGACCGAGGCCGATGAGCCCGCCGCGTAGCCCCAGCGACCACGCCTGGCGCTCGAACGCGCGGGCGACAAAGGCGTCGTGCGCGCCGATTAGGTGCAGCACTTCGATCGTCTCGGGCGGACCACCGCTCGCTCGGCTCGGCAGAGTCAGCAGTGCTGACTCGCCCGCGTGCCCTCGACGGCGGCGCAGGTGGGTCGCCGCGACACTGCGCACGACCGGGTACAGGTACGTGCGCATCTTCGCGGTCAGTCGAAAGCCGGGGAATCGCGTGAGCAGATGGGCGAACACCTCCTGCATCACGTCCAGGGCCAGCTCACGGTCGTCCGTGAACCGCCACGCCAGCGAGACCACCCAGTCTCTATGCCGACGGTACAACTCCGCGAACGCATCCACGTCGCCACGGTTGATGGCTCGGACGAGCTGCTCATCTGTGCGCGAAGAAGTCGGATCCACGGATCGAAGAGTAGAGCGCTGAGCCCCGCCGATGGGTTCACTCGATCCGCAGGTCTTGCCCGCGGGCAGGTCGTCGCCCGTGCGCAGCGCCGCGATGATGATCCGCCCGCCACTCATCGCGGTGGGACGGGATGCTCAACCGACACACCCGGGGGCGACCACGGGCTCGCCGGCCTCGATCCGGTCGGCCACGTCGAAGTTCAGCGCCAACAACTGGGCCAGCAGGTCCCTCTTGGCGTCGAAGCCGTAGGCGGTCAGCACCGCTGCGTTCAGCGCCGCGTGGGCGTCCCTGAGCGGGTTCCTGCCCGGCAGTTCCAGCGTGCGGTACAGGGCCCGCAGGCCACCCTTGATCTCCTTGAGCGCCTCATCGCGCACGCGGCAGATCTGCCGCCCCGCCTCGGCTACGGCGTCCACCTGCGCCGGCATCGGCGACTGCGGCCAGGGGAACGTGTCGAAAACGGTCTCGGGCGTGTAGCGAAAGTCGGACTTGAGTTTCGAGCACTTGGCGATGAACCACTGCCAGTGGACGTCCGACTGAAGAACTCCGAAGGAGTAGTGGTCGTCGAAGGCGAAGACTTGCAGCGCGTTGTCGGCAAGTACATCTGTATCAATAAAGCAGAACACGGGTCGTTTCGTCACGCGTGAACAACAGATGTAGCGCGGAAGCTCTTCCAGAGCCCGGCGCATCCCATGACGTACGTTCCAGAACTGCCACCAGCGTTCCAGATGCTGCGCACGCGCGTCGGCCATGTCTGTTGTGCCGGCCTCCGCCTCCTTCTGCGTCTTCTTCGCCTTCGCGCGAACCGCTGGGAGAACCTCCTTCTCCACAACTCGGAAGGGCGCGGCGAATCCACGTGCTTTCAACAGATCCATATCGGCAAAGTCGATGATCGCGCGCGCCGAGCGACCAGCCGTGAGTAAGTCCCTGCCGACCAGAAACGGACGGACGACTCGTGCCAATCGTGCGTTTCGGCTGATCCACTTCTCTCGCTGCGCGAGAGTCGTCACGAACTCGGAATAGCCTGGCACGACACCCTGAAAGCATCGCTGGGGGCTAGCGTTGCATTCGAGCACGCTGGCACCGGACACATCCGCCCGGTCGGACAGGGCCGAGTTGATGTGGTCCGCGTCGCGCAGCGCGAGCTCGAAACTCTTGTCTCTCCGCGTTCGCCCGCGCTTGCCGACAACGGTCGTTTGTCGCCGGCGTTTGCCGTTGGCGGCCTTGTCGTACATCTCCTCGGTGTATTCGGTCTTGGACCAGAGACGGCGTTTGGGTGGAAGGCGGAGATCGTGCTCATCTTTGATCGAGAGGCGGCCGAACTTGGTCTTGGGAGGGGGGTGCTTGACCCAGTTGACGATGGAGACGTGGACGTTGGACTCACCGGACCAGGGCTGGTTGTCCACCGCCTCGACGATGGTGCCTGGATTGCGGCTCGAGCCATAGCTGTTGTTGGTCACCTGGATGCCGTTGTCCACCGCCCACTGGACGGCGGCGATGATGTCGCTGAAGTAGCCCGAGCCGTTCTCGTTCAGCACCTTGAGGGCATAGATATCGGCCTCGGGCGCCACCCCGACGACGCCCGCGCCATCATCCTCGCCGGCGATGGTGCCGGCGACGTGGGTGCCGTGGCCATTATC
>JADFGU010000191.1 GCA_022567535.1 Planctomycetota bacterium
CGCGCCGGTTCCCGTCCAAGCACTCCCTCCCGGTCGTGCCTCGTATCGGAGCCGGATCCGAGCGCGCGCACAAGGCGCTGCCGCCGTCTACGAATTGATCGAGAGGAGCCTGGCCGACATGCCCCGCAGAGGAAAGTGCGCATCGAGCGCCTCGCCCAGCGCCGTTGCCTCGGCGATGACCAGGTAGCACGGGTGCGGGAACCGCCAGCCCGTGAAACGCAGCGCACGCGGCAGGTTGTGCTGGGTGGTCGCGATCACCAGGTCGTTGCCCTCGTAGCGCATCGGCAGCAGCCCGAACTGCCATGCCTGGCGGGCCGTGATCGTCCTGAGCGCCGCGGGCTCGACGCGCTCGGTGCGCGGATCGACCGAATCCGCCACTTCGACGTACTGCTCCGCCCACGCCAGCTCGACCCCGTGCGGGCTGACGCCGAACATCTGCTCAGCCAGGAGGCCGAACGGCCTGGCGGTCTCGCGCTGACGCTCGAGCACCGCATCCCGGTCCGACTCGGTAAGGATCCCCTGCTTGACCATGACATCGCCGATTCGGAGGTACATGTGTGCTCTCCCGCGCCCGCCCCGGACCGAACGCCGGGGATCCGATTGTGGCATCGGGCGGGCCCCGCGCGCTCCTGAGCCGCATGACTGCGAATTGCGGCGCGTCGCGCCGCGCGGATCGCGCACGCAGCCATTGAGGCGTGGGGTGCCGGGAGAGACGGGGCCGCCTGTGTCGGCGGGCGGCCACATTTCTCGTGCGCCCGCCTTGCATCGGAGCCGACCGTTCGCCGCCCTGCTCGCCGATAAACCCCGCGCCCGCCCGTGCTGGCGACGAACGCCGCCGCGAGTGAGCCCCGCGTTCGCGAGGCGCAGAGTCTCGTATGTTTCGTATGGGACGCTCCGGCGAACAATCCGCCCGGACGCCGAGTCTGAGGACGCTGCAGACGCACGGGTTTCACCGGGAATCGGACTTGGCATCCGTCCGCAACCGGGTCAGTCGGTCGGCTCGATCGAGACGGTCAGCAGCCTGGAGCGCAGCCGATCCCGATAGAACTCGGCCAGCTCGTGGTGCACCACCACCACCGCGGAGACGCCTCGCATGTGCGCCTCGAGCGTGACCTCGGCCGCGGCGGCGCGGGTCAGCGGCGTCAACTCCGTCAGCCATCCCACCACGTCGAGCATGTTGTTCACGTCGTCGTTGTGGAGCAGGACGCGGTAAAGCGGCAGGAGCTTCGGGGGCGCGGTCTCGACCTCAACGGCCGTCGCGCCCCCCGGCGAGTCTGGATGATCTTCCGGCGTGTTCATGCTGATTCTCGCTTCTCCCTCACCTCCATACGCGGGCCATCGGTGGCGGTTCGGGCCCGCGCCGGGACGCGAAACTTTGTGCCACACCACTCATCGGTCCGATGGAGCTTTCGGCTGGGGCAATCGCCATGGACACACAGCCGCTCATCCTGGTCGTGGTCGGGTCGAGCCTGAGCGCCGAGGCCGCGGATCGCCCGACCGCCTACCGCCTGGCCGAGCGCATCACCGGGCGCCTGAACGGCTCAGCGGGGCGGTGCCTGGTCTGCTCGGACCTGTGGTATCTCAACGACGCCCCTCTGCGCCGCTGCCCGACGATCTCGGTGGGTGGACCGGGCCGAAACGCACTCACCGCATACCTGCGCGACAAGGTGCCGCCCGCGTTCGCGGTGGACGGGTCGCTGCTGGTGCAGGTGGACCTGTCGTACGAGCAGCTGGACGCGTGCTGCTGGGGAGCCGACGACCGCCGGACCGCGCAGGCCGCCGACGCCTTCAGCGAAAAGTACCTCCCGCAGTTCGTCGAAGCCGCGGCGTCGCGCTGGGTCTGATCACTTTCCTACGCAGAAGGTGGCGAAGATGCGGCCGATCACGTCGTCGGGGCTGATGCGGCCGATCAGCTCGCCCAGCGCGTCCAGGGCGGCCCTGAGCGAGCCGGCGATCAGCTCGGGCGCGTCGGCGCGGGGCTGGTCGATCAGCGCGGCGGCGTCTTCGAGCCGGCGGCGGGCCTGGAGGAGCGCGCGGCGATGCCTGGGCAGGACGCCGGTGGAGGCCGACCCGGTGGCTGCGTCGGCGATGGCCCGGCGGAGGACCGAGAGGTTCCAGCCATCCAGCGCGCAGACCGACACGGAATCAGATGTCTTGTCACTCTTCCCGGGCAGGTCGCCCTTTGTGCGCACACGGATGACCGTGGCGTCGGGCCGGAGCGGGGGCGGAGTGCCGAATCTTCCGGTGGGGTCGCAGAAAACGGCGACATCGGCGTCGGCGATGGCCTGTGCGGCGTGCGATTGCGATTCGCTGTCGATCGGGCTGCCGGCGTGCGCACAGAGCCCGGCGAGATCGACGAGCGTGACGGACCCGGCGCCGGGCAGATCGCTGGAGAGATCCAGCGGCTCGCGCAGCACGTCGCGCGTGGTCCCGGCGTGAGGGGAGGTGACGGCGCGGCGTCGGCCGAGCAGGGCGTTGAAGAGCGTCGATTTGCCCGCGTTGGGCTGGCCGATGAGCACGACCACGGGCAAACGGTCGCTGACGTGGGCGCCGGCGCGGGCGCCCAGGTGGTCGTCGATGTCTCGGGCGAGGGTGGCGAGGCGGCGGCTGAGCTCGGCGGGGTCGATCGCGACCACGTCCTCCTGGTCGGTGAAGTCGATGCCGGCCTCGACGAGTGCGAGCAGCGTGGTCGTCTCGTCGGTCCATCGGTGGTAGCGCTGCGAGGTGACGCCGCGCATGAGCTGCTGGGCGGCGCGGCGCTGGCGTTCGTTGGTGGCGGCGATGAGCTGGGCGATGCCCTCGGCCTGGGCGAGGGTGAGCTTGTTGTTGAGGTAGGCGCGTGCGGAGAACTCGCCCGGGTCGGCCCTGCGCACGCCGGGCACGGCCAAGAGCGTGCTCATCACCCGCTCGATGAGGTGGGGGTTGCCGGGCAGGAGGATCTCGGCGGCGTCCTGGCCGGTGTAGGAGCGGGGCGCCTGGAAGTAGAGAACCAGGACGGGGAGGGTTGGCGTGAAGGCTGAGCCGTTGTCAGGCGCGGTGGATTCGAGGTGGAAGCGTGCGTGCTGAGCGCGGCGGGGCGGGGGCAGGCTGCCGAGGGTGTCGAGCAGCATGGGTCGCGTGGCCGGCCCTGAGACGCGGATGATGGCGCGTGGCGCGAATCCCTCGGGGGAGGCGAGGGCGATGATGGTCGAGCCCGTGGGCATGGGCTATTTTTTCTTCTTGTATCGGCGCTCGAACTGTTCCTTGCGTGCCTTCGGAAGCTGTTTTCCGGGGCCCTTGGCGCGTGGGGCGGCCTTGCGCTTGCCCTTGCCGGCGAGCTGTCGCTGTTCGAGCATCTGGCGGCGCTGCTGGGCGGCCTGTTGCAGGCGGTGCATGAACCCGCCCTCCTTGCGCGGCTTCTTTTCGACGTTGAGGAGGTCGTGCTTGTCCATGTGGGCACGGATGTAGCGGCTCTCGAAGATGGCGATGGTGGAGTTGGCGATGAAGTAGATGGCCAGCCCGCTGGGGGCGTTGTACATGATGACCGGGAACATGACCACCATCATGATCTTCATCATCTTCTGCTGGGACTGCTGCTCGGGGGTCATGGTGGTTGTGGGCGGCGTCATGTACTTCTGGTGGATGTAAAAGACGACGCCCAGCGCGATGGGCAGGATGTTGAAGGCGTCGATGGTGCCCATGAGCGGGATCTTGAAGCTCAGGGGCAGGGGGATGACGCGGTCGGCGGCGGAGAGGTCGGCCAGGAAGGGCCAGGACCCGCCCGAGATCGCCTGGAAGACGCCGAAGAACGCCCCGTTATGGCGAAGCTCGATGGTGAAGTAGAGCATGGCGTACAGCGCGATCCAGATGGGGGTCTGGAGGAACATGGGGAGGCAGCCGAGGGCGCCTGCGGGGTTGATGCCCTCCTCGCGCCAGAGCTTTCCCATCTCCTGCTGCATACGTTTTTTGTCGTGTGCGTACTTCTCCTGGATCTTTTTGGTTTTGGGGGCCATGCCCTGCATCTGCTTGCTGAAACGCTGGATGCGGATCTGGGACCATTTGGTGACGGGGTGGAGAATGGTGCGGACGATGACGACCAGCGCGATGATCGAGAGCGCCCAGTCGAACAGGACATGGTCGTGCAGGAAGTTGAGCAGCGCGAACAGCCAGGCTGTGAGCCACGAGAACGTGCACGGGGCGCACGGCCCGCCGAAGCTGTAGAGGATCATGCCCTTGATGCCGAGCGCCTTGAGCTCGTCGGCGTGTGCGTCGGCGCGCATGACCTTGGTGGAGAGCGGGCCGGCGTAGAACGAGACATCGAGCGAGCCGACCTGTCCGGGCTGGAGGGTCAGCGGCTCGAACTGGAGGAGCAGGGCCAGGACCTTGTCCGGCTCGGGTGGCTGGGAGCCGGGCTGGGATTGAACGGCCGGCAGCACCTCCAGGAGCTGACGCTCGATCTTGGGCACGGCGAGCTGTCGGTCGAGCGGGTCGCGGGACGGGGCGGGATGCACGGCGACGCCGAAGTAGCGGTTGGTCATGCCGGACCAGACGAGGCGGTAGCCGGCGTCGTCGCTCTTGGTGTTGGGCCAGATGGGCGTCGAGGTGGGCGCGCCGGGATCGCCCCGGCTCTTGCCCATCTTGAGCACCTTGTCACGCGACCAGAGGTAGTCCTTTGAGAGGATGGTGTCGAACGGGTCGAGATCCTTGGGCCACATGTAGCCGAACCGGAACCGGCGCCTCTCGCCGGCGTACCCGGTGGACTCGATGGGCAGGTCGGCCTGGGCGTACTGGTACCAGACGACCTCGATGGGCGCGTCGGTGAGGTTGACGAAGGCCTGCTCGATGGTGACGTCGTAGGAGCCGGGGCTGAGGCGGTAGGTGCGGGTGATGCGGAGGATCGGCGTGTCCTGCTCGTCGACGATGACAGCTTGGAACGAGCCGGGTGCGGTCTGGCGCCACACCGGCGAGGACCGCCCGGTGAGGACGACGAAGGACCCGTTGACGACAGCGGCGACGGCTCCGAAGGGTGAGGCGAGGCC
>JADFGU010000192.1 GCA_022567535.1 Planctomycetota bacterium
TCGGGGGGCACGATCACAATCCCCACTCCGTGGACATGCTCGATCCGATAGCCGTGGTCAAGGAGGATCCGCATTGAGGACGCGAACTCCTCATCACGATCGCCCGCCGACAGATCGAGCATGCATCCTTCCCCAACAAAAAGCAACCCGCATGCCAGCACAATCACAGTTCCAACCCGGCGTCGCATATGGCCATCTTACCCGAGTCCTGCCCCATCGCAAGGTGCGACGATTGGCCGGGTTTATAGCGCGCCGAATCGGAAACCTGTGGCAAGCCGCGCCGACAAGAACCAGCCCTTGGGTACTGTCGCAGTGCAGCACCCACAGCTTGTGCTCGCAACTCAATCGTCTGAGTTCGATATCCTCCCACAAGACTGTCGGCCGGTGCCCCGGGGTCCCCCAGCCTACCAGAAAGCGACCTGCACCCACCAAGCCGTTACGGCGAAACGAACAGCGCAGGGAGTGGGGGCTTGTCCGGACGCGAACTGCTTTTGAATCCCATTTCGACCAATTCTGGATGCGGTCTCTTGACTGACAGTCCGGCGTAGTTCGATAATTAGGTGTGTCACGGAGTGAACAACCTGGAGGATCCAGATATGGCAGAACTCGCCGACTTGATGTATGACAGCTCTCTCGAAAGAGCCTGGGAAGCCGACTCAACGCAGCCGGCCCTGAACTTCGCCATGAAGATCAGGAGCATGGTGTTCCCGTACGATGGCCGGTCCACACCGTCCCACCTCAAACGAATGCTGAGCGAGATCATGGGGATTATCCACCCGTGCAAAGGGCCTGAGCAGCAACCGCTGTTTGAATTGACGCCTCCGGCATTGCCGATCCGAAGAAGCGGACTCTTTGGATTCGACGCATTGCTCGAAACGCCTGGATTCGTCCCCGGCCAGATGCAATATGACGGCTGGTTCAATCAGGCTCAGGCGGCGAGAGAAGCGGACGTACACCCGGGGATCATCTGCCGGATGGTCAGAGATGAGGAACTTCGCACGAACGGCCGCACAGGCCGGGAGTGCCTTCTTGATCCGCAGTCTGTCCTGGCGTATCGCGACCGAAGGCGCAAGCGCAAAGAAGAGCGATTGCTCGGGCGGTAGTCGTGTTTTTCACGATTTGGGTTGAGTGTTTTGTTGCGCCCAAGAATATTCTTGCCATGATTTTCTGAGCAACTGATTCACTCAGCGGCGATTGCAACACTAACGAGAGCCCTGGGCATGTTGCGCTCGAAGAAAGCGGCTTGATTCGCCTCAATCCTTTGGTGTCTTCCACCCCGCCGTGGCGCAGCACGCTACGGCACAAGCACCGGAGGTAACGCGATGCTCGTTCAAACCATCCCAATCACTCGAATCAATCCCGCCCCGTACAACCCACGCAGGGACCTGCAACCCGGCGACCCGGAGTACGAGAAGCTCGCCAAGAGCATGGACGAGTTCGGCTGCGTCGAGCCGCTGGTGTGGAACCGGCGGACCGGCCACCTGGTCGGCGGCCACCAGCGGCTCAAGATCCTCAAGGCCCAAGGCGAGACCGATCTCCAGGTCAGCGTGGTCGATCTGCCCCTGGACCGCGAGAAGGCGCTGAACATCGCGCTCAACAAGATCTCTGGAGACTGGGACGAGCACAAACTCGCCGAACTTCTCCAGGAGATGGTCCAGACGCCGGAACTGGACGTGGAGTTGACCGGGTTCGAACTCGGCGAGGCCGAGGATCTGATCGCTGAGATCCTGGACGACGGCCGGTCGGGCCAGCCGGAGACCTTTGATGTCGACGCGGCCCTGGATGCGGCCGGTCCGTGGGTGACGCAGCCGGGCGATCTGATCCTGCTCGGCCGCGACCCGGATCGACAGCATCGGCTGCTGTGCGGCGATGCGACGGACGCGGAATCGGTCCGCGGGCTGATGGAGGGTCGGCGCGCCACCTTGTTCGCGACCGATCCGCCGTACCTGGTTGGCTACGACGGCACGAACCATCCCGGCTCGAAGCGTGGGCGCGGTCGGGGAGGGCGCGGGGGCAGGGGCGGGGGTAGGGGCGGGGAACGCAAGAGCTGGTCGGCGTCGTACGGCGCGACCTGGGACGACAACGATGGCGATCCGGCTTTGTACGAGAACTTCTGCCGCGTGGCCGTCAACGAGGCGATCAGGGAGGACGCCGCGTGGTACTGCTGGCACGCCAGCCGGCGCCAGGCGATGCTCGAGTCGGTCTGGAACGGCTGCGGCGCCTTCGTGCACTGCCAGATCATCTGGGTGAAGAACAAGGGGGTGCCGACCCGGACCTGGTACCTGTGGCGGCACGAGCCGTGCTTCATGGGCTGGCTCAAGGGGCACACGCCGCCCCGCGCCGATCAGTCTCGCCGTTCGACGGTCTGGGAGATCGACACGATCCCCAACGGCAGGGAGCGGCCCGATCATCCGACGCCCAAGCCGCTCGAGGTCTTCGAGATCCCGATGCTGCAGCACACGAAGCGGGGTGAGATCTGCTACGAGCCGTTCGCGGGCTCTGGCACGCAGTTCATCGCCGCCGAGCGGCTCGGTAGGCGGTGCTTCGGCGTCGAGATCAGCCCGCGCTACTGCGATCTGATCGTGCGTCGGTACATCGCGTTCGCCGGGGAATCTTCGGTCGACCCGGAGATCGCGCGGCGGTACCGGATCACGGAACAGGAGGATGCCGCATGAGCAAAGCACCCGATGAATCCGGACGGGGCGTCCTGCAGACGATCCGCGAGATCAAGGCAGGCACCTTGAAGCCGAAACTCCTCTCTCCCGAGGACCGGCGTGCCTGCGTCGGCCACGTCATCTCGGAGGGCCTGTCCGTCGCCGAGACCGCGGAGTTTCTCAAGTTCAGCGAGCGGACAATCACGCGTGATCGCAAGAAGCTGCAAGAAGAGGGCGCAATCAACCGTGATCCCCGGCTGGCGGGTCTCGTCGCGGGCCGCCTGATCATGGAGGCCGACCTGTGCATTCAGCACATCCGCAGTGCGACGCGTCCCAAGGACACCCCGCCCGCGGTGCGGGTGGAGGGCGAGCGGGTGTGCTTTGTGATCCTTTGTGATCTGACTCAGCGGCTGCAGAGTCTGGGCTACCTCCCCACTGCTGCCCAGGAACTGAACGCGACGCTGTATCAGGCGGTCGATGCCATCCCGCAGTTCGATGCGCTCGAGAAGGAACTCCACGACCTGTCCCTGGCGCTTGAACGCGCAGGGGAGGGAGAGTCCGGAGAGTCGCAGCGGGTCGCGGAGATCATCGGCGAGCTCGAACGGGCGAAACTCGCCTATCGAACCGCCATGATGAAACAACGGATTGAGGGGAACGGCCATGCAGCTGACGAGAACTAGCCACCTGCCTGCGATCCAAGCCAAGACCACCCGGCTGCGGCTGGAGGCCACGGCCTCATGCCCGCAGCGATTCGCGCACGCGTATCTCGGCCATCACTTCACGCTGAAGCCGTCGCGCATGCATAACGAGTTGTTCGATCTCGTCAGGCGCATGAGCACCCATCGGGGCAGCCGCGTCGCGATCGCCGCGCCCAGGGGGCACGCCAAGACGACGGTTGTCGGACTCGCATGCGTGCTCTGGTCCGCTCTGTTCGAGAAGGAGAAGTTTATTCTCATCGTCTCGGCGACCAAGGAGCAGGCGGCGCTCATCCTGCGCAACATCAAGGATGAGATTCAGAGCAATCCGCTCCTGCACAGGGATTTCCCAAGTGTCTGCTTCGCGCCAGGTGAAGGCAGGTACCCCAAACCTTGGCGGGACAACGAGATCACGCTCCCCAACGGCGTCACGATCAAGGCCGTCGGTGCCCATCAGGCCATCCGCGGCTCCAAGCGCAGACAGCACAGACCGGACCTGATCATCGTCGACGACCTGGAGAATCCGGAGCATACCGAGTCGGCCGAGCAGCGGCAGAAGCTCCGCGACTGGTTCGAGCGGACACTGCTCAAGGCGGGCGAGCCGCGCACGAACGTCATCGTGGTCGGAACGATCCTGCACTACGACTCGCTGCTGGCCAGCCTCACACACCGTGACAAGACGCCCGGCCGTGGCGCGGGCTGGGCGAGCAGCGTCTATCGGGCGGTTGAGGAGTTCAGCGAGCGGATGGACCTGTGGGATCTGTGGGAGGAACTTCTGTTCGGGGACGCAGAGTTCAGGGGCGAAACCGGCGAAAGTGGTGTCCGAAAGCTCTTGAACGCGCACCGAATTGTGTTGTGGAAGGGATCGAAGGTGCTATGGCCGCAGTTGGACAACTTCGGGCAGCTGATGCGCATGCGCGCGATCGAGGGCCGCGCGGCGTTCCAGTCCGAGAAACAGAACGAGCCGCTCGACCCCGAGCAGTGTCTGTTCAAGGAATCGAGCATCAGGTACTGGGACGACGTGAAGAACCCGAAGTTCGAGGACGTGCACGATCTGATCAACAAGCTCGGCCACAACCTCCGCATCTACGGCGCGTGCGATCCGAGCCTGGGCAAGCGGCACGGCAAGGGAGACTTCACGGCCATCGTGGCCGTTGGCAAGGACCGGCGCGACGATCGTCTGTACGTCATCGATGCCGACATCGCACGGCGCACGCCCGGCGAGACGATCGAGCGGATCGTGGAGCTCTCCAAAGAGTTCGAGTACGAGACGATGGTCGTCGAGACCAACCAGTTCCAGGATCTGCTCGCGGATCAGCTCGAGCAGCAGCTCCGCCAGCGCGGCCGGTATATCGACGTCGAGCGTGTCGACCACACCACGCACAAGCAGTCTCGGATCCAGAGCTTGGAACCCCTAATCAGGCGAGGATCGCTGATGTTCTCGCGCCGCCATCACACGCTGCTCGAGCAATTGCGGCAGTACCCGCTGGGCGCCCACGACGACGGGCCGGACGCTCTGGAGATGGCCGTTTCCGAGGCGCTGGATCCTTCCTACGGCTGGACGATCCAGCAGATCTGCTGAGGGCCGCCGCGGATGCGGGAATCCGGGGCCGCGATCGGCCCGATTTCGGGCCGCCTTG
>JADFGU010000193.1 GCA_022567535.1 Planctomycetota bacterium
GCCGGCGACACTTTGCAGCCCCCGCGTCGCGGGACGGATCCCGGCCTTGGGCAGCGTCGTATCGGTCTGGGCTCGGCGGTCGGTGTCTCTCGCCCCGCCAACGCCAACCGCGTCCAATCGGCCGCGGACCAATCTGTGAACCCTCGGCCGACCCGGCGCGTTCGGAACTCGCCGCGTGGCCGCATCCGGTCTGGAGCATCGATATGGCCTCACGTTCAGGTCCCGGCGCGGGCGTCTTCATCACCGTCACCATCCTCGGCGTGCTCTCACTCACCCTGTTCGTCCTCACAATCGTCTTCGCCAGCAAGTACCAGAGCGAAGCCGCCAGGGCCAGCGACCAGGACCAGCAGATCTCAGGCTTCGTCACGCAGGCCGAACGCCAGAACGACGACGTGCTGCGCTTCAAGAGCTTCGCCCAGGCCGAGCGGCAGAGCGTCCTCGGATTCGTCATGGACGCGTACGACGACCTGGCGGGCCGGGTGACCGGCGTGCCCGGCGACATGCCCGAGGTCGTTGCGCGCAAGCTCAAGAGACAGAACGTGCCCGCGTCGCAATCGCTGCTCCAGGTCGTCGCCGACCGCGATCGCGCAGTCGATCAGCTCAAGGCCGAGCTCGATCAGGCTGAAAAGGCCCGGGTCCGCTCCCAGGCCGACCTCGCCGCAGAGGTCGAAAAGGGCCGAAACCGCGAGCAGGTCTTCAACGAGACCGCCGACGCGCTCGCCGTTATGGTCGGCCGATACAAGGAAGATGTCGACGCACTGCGCGACCAGGCCACGGATTACCGCAACCAGATCGCCGCTCACGAGGAAGACCTCAAGCAGAACTACGACGCCCAGGCCAGCGCCATGCGCAGCGAGTTGCGCGAGCGCGACAACGACATCCGCAGGCTCCAGACGCAGCTCGAACAATGGCGCACCCGCGCCGGCGGCGAGACCCTCAGCCCGACCACCGAGTACGCCCTTGTTGACGGGACCGTCATCGGCCTGGGCACCGCCCAGGGCTACATCTACATCAGCCTCGGCCGCCGCGACAAGGTCCAGCTCGGCATGACCTTCGCCGTCTACGCCCAGCCCACCGACATCCGCCCCAACGCGAACGGCAACTACCCGCGCGGCAAGGCGGGAATCGAGGTCATTGAGATCGACGAAACACACGCCACCTGCCGCGCCATCCCCGGCACGCAGCTGCAGGGCGATCCCATCATCGTCGGCGACGTCATCGCCAACTCACTCTACGACCCCAACAAAGTCTACAAGCTCGTCGTCTTCGGCAGCTTCGACACCAACGGCGACCGCATCGCCACGCCCGAAGAAGCCGCCGACGTCGAGAACATCATCCGCCAGTGGGGCGGGCAGGTCATCGACGAACTGGCCGGCGACGTCGACTTCCTCGTGCTGGGCGAGAAGCCGGCCCTGCCCATCGCACCCCAGACCGACGCCACGCTCGTCATCATCCAGGCCTATGCGCGCAAGAAAGCCGCCGCCGACCGCTACGACCGCCTCTGGAGCGACGCACTCAAGACCCGCATCCCCATCCTCAACATGAACCGGCTGTATACGCTGACGGGCAAGCCCTTCGGCTATCTCCGCTGAGCTCATCACGCCGTGCTCGCGCCCTGCGCTACATGATGCGACGCGTCACGCTCACCGCCGCGTACAGCCCGGCGACCTGTTCGCGCCGGTAGACCTGCGGCGCGTAGGCGCTGTTGAGAGGCTGAAGCCGGATCCGCTCCTCCCCGTTTCCGCCGACCTCGAAATACACCCGCTTGAACGTCGTGTGCGCGTCGTGCTCCAGACGCACAAAGCAGTCCTGCCCGCTGCGCACCTCGCGCATGGGTGAGAAGACCACCACGTCGCCCTCGCGGTACTCCGGCTCCATCGAGTCCCCGATCACACGGGCCGCGAACGCGTCCGGATCGTCCAGGTCCGGCACGCGCACGTACTCGTCGGCGATCCGCACCGGGTAGCCCAGGTCGGTGAACTCGATCGGGTACCCAGCCGCGACACTGTTGATCAGCGGCACCTCGCGCGGCGGGTCGGCTCCGGCGCGCGCGGCCATCGGCGCAAGCGTCTCCACCAGCCGGTGAAGCTCGCCCGACCGGAACGCCGCGTCCAGCCGACCGCGCTTGAGCGTCCCGCCGTCGGCCAGGCTCCTCCCGGCGACCAGCTCCGCCAGCCGACGCGCCGCACGCTGCTTCGTCTCCAGCGACTCGACCTCGCGCTGCACACTCTCGGGCGTTGACTGCCACCGCGCCGCCTCGATCAGCGCGCCGCCCTGCAGATGCAGCGCCTCCTCGAGCCGACCCAGCAGCTCGTCCCCCGGCGGGTTCGGCCGACGGCCGTTCTCGATCTGGGACAGGTAGCTCTTGGCGCAGCCGACCAATTCCGACAATCGCTGCAGCGACATCGAGAGCTGGCCCCTGCGATCACGGATGAGCTGGCCGACGGCTGGTCTTGCAAACGGCATGGGATGGACCTCATTTGTGCGCAAAAATGTTGTCATACCATACAAAGGCCTTGCAATGCGTTCTCCAAACGCTATAACTGTGGTCAGCGTCGTTCTGCGAATAGTAAACACAGGTCCGGGCCGAAGTCAACCCAAAGGACACAAAAGTGAGCAAATAATGCCCTGGACACACGATTCCGAGCGGATCTTCGATCCGGATGAAGCCCACAATCTCCGACGAAAACGCCAGCGCGACACCGCCGACACAATCCTCGCACGCGCCGACTTCCTCCCGCCCCCGGATCGCACGCTCATTCTGGCCGTGTACGAGGACAGCCGGCCCGTCGCCGACCTCGCACGCATGATGGGCCGGGATCCGCGCGCCCTGCGGCGGCGCATCCGCCGGCTGGTCCAGCGCATGGTCTCGCCCCGCTACGCCTTCGTCGCCGCTCGACGAGATCAATGGTCCTCCACACGCCGCCGCGTTGCCACCGCGTGCGTGCTGCACGGCCTGTCGCTGCGGGCCGCTGCCGACCAGCTCGGCCTGTCGCACTACACCGTCCGCCGCCACTGCCAGATCATCGACGCCCTGGTCGAAGCCGCACGATCATGGAAGCACCGATGACCGCGCTCATCGTCACCAGCACGCCCACCTCCGCACGCGCGCGACGGGCCTGCGCCATGTTCGGCGTGCGCGTCCGGCACAGTGACCGGCGCAGCCTCGCGTCGCTCCGACCGGCCGCAGCCGCGGCACGATCCATCGACCGCTTGCTCACGCCCGGACACATCGCGTTCATCACCGGGCCCAGCGGCGGCGGCAAGTCCACCATCCTGCGCGCGCTCGCGCATCGCCTCGACCGCGCACACACACCGGTGACGCGCGCCGATCCCGCACTGCTCCCCACTGATCCAAGGCCAATCGTCGATCTGTTCGACGCATCGCTCTCGCGCACGCTCCGCCTCCTCGCCCGCGCCGGGCTCGCCGACGCGACCATCCTGCCACTGCGGGCCCAGGAACTGTCCGACGGCCAGCGGATGCGCCTGGCGCTGGCGTTGGCGCTGGCGCGTGCCGAGCGCAAAGCCACCAGCGCGCACCCCGCCACCGTGCTGGCCGACGAGTTCGCGTCATCGCTGGATCCGGCCACCGCCGCGTGTGTCGCCGCCAGCGTCGCGAAGTGCATCCGCCGCGCCGCCCACGTTCGTTTCGTCTGCGCCGCCGCCCGAGACGATGTCCTCGAACCGCTCGCCCCCGATCTGCTCGTGCACCAGCCGATGCTCGGCCCGCCCACGATCCTCGCACGGAAACCCGTGAAATGACCCCGGATTCGACCATCGAAGCCCGCTTCCGTGCGCTGGACGCGGGCAACTCCTCACCCATCCACCGCATCGCGATCCAGATCGGCTCCATCGCCGACTACCGCGCGCTGTCACGGTTTCACTACCTCACCGGCCCGCCGGCCACGCACGTGCGCGTGCTGCGCGCCAGCGAGTCGGCCTCGGGTCAGCTCGTCGGCGTGCTGGTCGTGTCGATGCCGACGCTGGACGGCTCGTGGCGCGAGCTGGCCTGGCCGGGACGATATCGCGGACCCGATCGTGCCGCAGCCGCTCGCACCATCAACGCCGAGCTGCGCACCATCTCGCGCGTCGTGGTCGACCCGCGCTGGCGGGCGGTCGGCGTCGCCAGCAGACTCGTCCGATCCTACCTCGCCCACCCGCTCTCGCACGCCACCGAGGCCATCGCCGCCATGGGCGCCGCGTGCCCCTTCTTCAAGGCCGCGGGAATGCGCGAGTATATCCTCCCGGTGCGTCCCGCCGACGCCAGGCTGCGCGACGCCCTGCACGCACGTCGCCTGCGCCTGAGCACGCTCTACGACCACCCGTGCGCACGCCGGCTGACCAGCGACCCCTTCATCGCGCGCGAACTTCGGATCTGGGCCAGATCCCGCAAATCCTCACGCCGGCTGCGAGAATTCGAAGAGATCCGAAGCGCCGCCGCCACAGCCCTGCTCTCCAATGTCCGCGCCTATGCGCACACTCGCGCCCCCAGCCGGTAAGAGTGGGGACACCGCGGAGGGAGAAAATGGCTCGCCCGGCGATCGCACAGGCATGTACGCCAGCCTCGGATGACATCGGCCCGCCCGCGCCGGCCGCGCCACCGCCGCAGGCCGCGCTCCCGCATCCGATCACGTTCTTCGTGACCGGGCGCGAGCGGACCGAGGTGCTGCGCGCCCTGCGCGCCCGCCACCGCGATCGCACAGTCGCCCTGCTGCGGGCCCTGGGAATCGAACCCGCATGACCGCCGGTGAGATCCCGACGGGGGGGAGCTGGGATGAGTGATTCGGACAGGCCCGGCGTCTCCCCTGCGGACGCGCCCAGGACGCCGGCGGCGCTGCACGACTGGATCGCGCGCCGCCTGGGTGTGCTCGTGGTGCGCCAGCCGACCGTCCCCGGCCACGCCGCTCCCTTCGACTACATCTGCCACGCCTATTTCGAGGGCCGCG
>JADFGU010000011.1 GCA_022567535.1 Planctomycetota bacterium
AGCAGCTTGGGCCATTCCCCGCGCACAGTCGCCTGCTGCACCCGTGCTCCACGGTCGCTAAGGACACAGATCGATGTGCTCCGCTTGTGGACATCCAACCCTACATACCGCATGGGAAGCCTCCTTTTGTTGCCCCGATCGTTGCCGCAGTCCCAGGACCACAGGGCAACTGTCGGTGACAGGCTTCCTCATAGAATCACTATGCCACCGCCTCGTGCCGTTCTCGTGTGGCCAGCATTCAGCGAGTTCACTTTCGCTATCCGCCTACGCGCGAGCACGCGACCGCACTTCTCAACTGGAGCCTGGCTTAGTGCGCCACCCGTGCGTATCCTGCCGCCATGACGCTGCAAGGAAGGGTCGCGCTTGTCGCCGGCGCCACGCGTGGAGCGGGCCGCGGCATATCCCGGGCGCTCGGGGAGGCCGGTGCAACCGTGTACTGCACGGGCCGCAGCAGCCGCGAGGGAACGGTGGATCCCAAGCGACCGGAGACGATCGAAGAGACCGCCGAGCAGGTCACCGCCGCCGGCGGGACGGGGATCGCCGTGCGCGTCGATCACACCGAGGAGCCCGCGGTCGCGCAACTGTTCGAGCGGGTGCGCGCCGACCACGGCAAGCTCGACATCCTCATCAACGACATCTGGGGCGGTGACCCCCTCACCGAGTGGGGCAAGACGTTCTGGGAGGTCGACGTCCAGCAAGGCTTCACGATGATGGAGCGCGCGATCCACACGCACATCATAACGAGCCGCCATGGCGTCCCGCTCATGCTCGACGGCGACGGCGGGCTCATCGTCGAGATCACGGACGGGGCCTTCTACGGCTACCGTGGACAGCTCTTCTACGACCTTTGCAAGATGTCCGTCATCCGACTTGCGTACGCGATGTCCGTGGAGCTCGCCGACCACCCCATAACCGCCGTCGCCATAACCCCGGGCTTCCTGCGCTCCGAGGCAATGCTCGATCACTTCGGAGTCACCGAGGAGAACTGGCGCGATGCCGTCAAAAAGGACGCCCACTTCGCGCACTCCGAGACGCCGATGCTCATCGGGCGCGTGATCGCCGCGCTCGCGGCGGACCCCGACCTGCACCGCCGCGCCGGCCAGGTGCTCACCTGCTGGGACCTCGCCCGGCACTACGACGTCAAGGACACCGATGGCAGCCAGCCTCATTGGGACGAGCACCTCGATGCCGCCGTCGACGAGATCATCGACCGCGCTTCGCCGAGCCCGGAAGACATCTTCCTGCTCACGATGCGCAAGCTCCAGTTCGACTTCGACGATGCCCGCGCCGCCCAACGCGCCCGTATCGAGACGTTCCTGAAGCAGCACGGCGGCCCGGTCCGTCTCGATCCCGACGCGCTCGACTGAGCTGTCCGCAATCGATGAATAAGTAGCGGGCCAGCAGTTTGTTGCACCGCTCACAAGCCGAACAGCAATAGACTCATCTCGGTTTGATATGGTATCACGAAGTGCTGTTCCGCTACGCGGCACCGCTCGTACAAGGCTCAGATCACGGTTTTCTGTTGCGGGCCGAATTTTTACACCCTACGGGGTTCATTCGGAACGGGCGGGTTGAGTCGCGCAGTCGCGCTTTGGCCACGCGGCTCAATCACCACCGATTCTCTCGTTGACACTGGACCAAAGAAGCCGAGAGGGTCAGCGAGCGGCGCAACAGATTACTGGCCCCCTATTGCCCCTCAAGTTTCGGCCGCCCGTGCGGAAGGGTGAGGAGCATTGGCGGCGTTCTCCCCGCACTCCGGGCACACCCCCGCCCTCAACCGATCCCGGTTGGGCATCGGGACTACATCCCGCGTTGGTCACAACTGCTCGGAGGCACGCTGCCCAGGTCTGGTGCTGAAGCCCCAACAAGGCTACTTTGCCTTGAGGACTCCTGCGGCCCGGGCATAGTCCTTCGGCTTCACCCAGAGGAGCATCCCGTAACGACCCTTGCCTGCGGCCATTGCTTGGGCGGCGGTCACGTTGATCCGCTGGTCCGTAAGCTTCTGAATGTGGCGGTGAATAGCGCCTACCTCGTCACTTCCTTGAATGAGAAAGGCCTTCTTGGTCTCGCTCAATCGCCAGCCATTCTTCCTGGCAACCCTGCGAACGAGAGCCATATCCTGCGCGACCAGGTCGAGCTGCGCCTTACCTCCTTTGACGGGAAAGCCCGAAAACGCGAGCAGGTCCGCGCCAGCGTCTTTGAGCTCGCCCAGGATCCTCGCGCCGTGCCCGGCCCGGCCGGTGACGGTCAGGTAGCAGTAGTTGACCTTGCGCACGCGATCTGCCATGGGAGACCTCCTTTCGGACGGATGGGGTTGATTCTTGCAACTCAGAGAGATTAGCGTGGCGGCCTCGCCTGGGCGAGCCTGCTTCAGCTCCGGCCGCTCTTCGTGTTCATGCAGGTTCTCGACTCGTTCAAGCACGCTCATGGATCATTTCGTCCTCAGATGGGCTCTGAATAGCCCCCAATCGCATTCCTCGCCCCAGAATCTGCCCCAATCCAGGGGCTTCTTCCTGTACACTGGCGGGTCGGCGAAGGCTGATATTTGCGCTCTCGCCCGGTGTGCCCGGCATGACCCAGGCAACCCGGAACCGGCCGAGTTTCGCCACGGACAGGGGCACGGGGTCAAGACTCTGGTCACGACTCATGAGCACGCGCAGCAGATTGGCCGACCGCCTTGAGCGCGCCGACATCCGGATCGACGGCGCGCGGGCGTGGGATCTCCAAGTCAAGGACGAGCGCTTCTTCGGCCGTATTCGTCGTGAAGGATCGATCGGTCTGGGTGAGAGCTACGTGGAAGGTTGGTGGGAGTGCGAGCGCCTGGACGAATTGGCCTATCGTCTATTCTCGACCGGAATCGTCGGCAGCTACAGGACTGACCACGCGACTCGCTTCTTGAGACTGAAGTCCCGGATCTTCAATCTGCAGAGAGGGCAACGCTCGACGAAGGTCGCACGTACCCATTACGACCTGGGGAACACGTTCTTCGAGCGGATGCTCGGGCCCACGATGGTGTACTCCTGCGCGCACTGGTCGCGGGCTTCCACGCTGGACGGCGCGCAGGAAGACAAGTTGGAGCTGCTCTGTCGGCGTCTCGGGGTCAAGGCGGGCCACCGTGTTCTCGATGTCGGGTGCGGATGGGGAGGATTCGCCAGGCACGCGGCGACTCGACATGGCTGTCAGGTGGTTGGCATCACGAACTCGAGCAAGCAGCGTGAATACGCTCAGGTCTTCTGCAAAGGCATTCCCGTCGAGGTGCACCTGATGGACTACCGGGACCCGCGCCTCTCGGCCTTGGGGCCTTTCGACCGCGTCGTGAGCGTCGGCATGTTCGAGCACGTTGGCGGGAAGAACTACGGAAGATACATGGAAATAATCCGGAGACTGCTTCCGGACGATGGTTGTTTTCTTGTCCAGACGATCGGCACCCACGGGCCGTGCACGGTGGACCCGTGGATCGACCGCCACATCTTCCCGAACAGCGCCGTGCCGAGACCTCTCGACATCTCGCACGCCATCAATGGCCGCTTTCTGATTCAGCAGTGGTGGAATTCCGGGCGCGACTACGATCCGACGCTCATGGCTTGGCATTAGATTCTCTGCAACGGGGCGGATGGTCTGGAGCCGTGGAATGGGCCGCGATTCCGCCGCATGTGGTCGTACTATCTACTCACCGCGGCGGGCAATTTCCGGTCACAAAGGACCTTTCAGCTCTGGCGCATCCTCCTGACGCCGTAATTTGGTCGGCGTAGCGGGCCAGCGTTTTGTGGTACCCTCTCAATCCTAGACGAATTAAAAGCCGTTTGGTTTGTGAGCGGTGCAACAAACTGCTGGCCCGCTACTCAATACCGCCAACTCGTCAGGTCCGCACCCGGAGGTGCAGCCACCTCCATGCGCTCCAGGATCCTGCTCACATACATCTGGTGGTAGCGCAGTCGGCTGATCGCATTGGGCCGGGTTGGATCCCCGTTCCAGCAGTGCTCGGAGCCGTGCCCATAGACCACCGCGCCCGCGTAGTACGGTTCCGTCGTGCTTTCGAGAAATCCCTCCATCAGCACCACCGCGTTGTTCAGATAGTAATTGTCCATCGTGCCGCAGTAGATGTGGATCTTGCCGGCGAGCTTCGGCCCAAGCGCTGCCCAGTCGCGCTCGAGGATGTGCCGCAGGTCGTAGTTCTCCTTCCAGAACGCCGCCACCTCATGATCGATTTCTCCCGTAACTTTGTCCCAGATCCGCATCGGATACCCGTCCGGTCCGACAGGGCTGTACACAGCCTCCCAGATGTCCCATTGATCGCCAGAGCGTGAGTGCGTGCCCAGCACAAGTTCGCGCTGGTTGACCTGTTCGAGCGTCACCGAGACGTGTCCTTGCCAATCCCGTTGCCCGGGACGTGGCACCTGCTTCCATTGCCCCTTGACGAAATACGCGTTGTCGTCCTCGTAGATGTTGACGACCGTGTACGCCCGGAAGTCGATCGGATCCGGGCACGCCGCGAAGCACCCGTTGAACGAGTCGGGGTACAGCACCTGCACGGCCAGCGCTTCCCACCCGCCGGTCGAGCCGCCATAGGTGAATCGCCCCCAGCCCTCGCCGATGCACCGGAATGTCCTTTCGATATGCGGGATCAACTCGTGCATGATCGCATCGCCGTACGGTCCCAGGTTCTCTGAGTTTACCGCATACGAATCGTCGTAGTACGGGTTGGCATGCTGCACTTTGATTATCACAAAGCGCGGGGAATCGGGGCCAGTCCACTCCTGATAGAACTCGTGAGCCATCTGCTGCTGGATGATGTTGTATCCCTCTAAGCGGAAGCGCTCGCTATATTCCGCCTCAAGGTCCGGGTCCGGTGGCTCCTCACGAAAACCCGAAAACGTCGCCGGAAAGTGCCCGTGATTCACGATTAGCGGGTATCGTGCCTCGGGGTGTTCGTCGAACCCCTCAGGCAGCAGCACGACCGCGCCCAAGTGCATAGGCCGCCCCCAGAATTCCGTCAGCAACTCGCTCTGTATCTTCACGTGTTTGATATACCTCGTGTCATGCGGCGGCTCGATCGGCGGGATCTCCTGATCGAGTTCGATGTGCAGCGGTCGGTCCGACGCCCGGTCGAATACGATCTTGCGCGGAGTGCTGTACAGATTCCCCGGCGCGCGATTCCAATGCTGCCCCTCGCCTCGGTCCATCGGCAGTTTCACCACGTGCCCGTCGCTGCGGTGAAACGTCTCGTACCGGTGCAGCACAGCCTGCACCCAATACTCACCGCTCGGTACATCGCGCAGGCTCCTTACGGGGTACCCGAGATCGTCGCCGCCGATCATGACGCGCTCGTCCGGTCGCATTGCCTCAATGTTCACGCCAAAGATTTGCTGCGTGCTTTGGCCGTCCCCAATCTGAAACCTCGGTTCCGTCCCGTCGTTCGTCGAGAACATCACGAGCAAGCGTCCGTCCAGAGGTTTGGAGGACAACTCGGCCGGGAACGAGACCGAGATACGCGGGAATGGGCTCATGTTGGATGGCTCCACTTGAGACGCGTGCGAACACGGGGCGAAAAGGACGGCTGCGACGAGCATTGGGATCCGGGGCACGGTGCAAATCTCCGGGAGCAACCTGCGACGCCAGCAGTCTACCACAATCCACCCCCCGCTCTCGGGCATTCGTATTATCTTTGGCGTGCCCAGGCCGCACGCCGAGCATGGCAAGGATCCGAGCATGAAACCAGCGACGCACGTCGTCCACCAGGGCATTGAGCCCGACCGGCAGACCGGGGCAGTGATCCTGCCCATCAACCTCTCGACCACGTTCGAGCGGGATCCCGACGGCGAGTACTCGCGGGGGTACTACTACTCGCGCCCGGACAACCCCACGCGAGGCGTGCTGGAGCGGTGCTTGGCTGAACTTGAAGGCGGGCAGGTGGGGGCGTGCTTTTCGTCGGGTTCCGCGGCGAGCATGGCGGTGTTTCAGTCGCTGGACCCGGGCGACCACGTCATCGCGCCGCTGGAGGCGTATCACGGCACGATCAAGATGCTCCGCACGATCGGTGCGCGTTGGGGGCTGACACACACTCAGGTGAACACGACGGACACGTCCGCCGTCGAGCGGGCGATGACTGAAAAGACAAAGCTGATCTGGCTGGAAACGCCGTCGAACCCGAGACTGCAGATCTCCGACATCGCGGCGATCGCGGAGATTGCCTGGGCAAATGGGGCTAAACACGCGGGAAGAATTGGATCGCACGGGGTGTTACTCGTGTGCGACAACACACTCGCAACACCGCTGTTGCAGTCCCCGCTCTCGCTGGGCGCGGGCGCGGTCATGCACTCGACGACGAAATACCTCTCCGGGCACGGCGATGTGCTGGGTGGCGCGCTGGTCTTTGCGGACGAAAAGAGCGAACTTGCCCAGCGTGTCCGCGACGTGCAGGTGCAGGTGGGGGCGGTGCCCAGCCCGTTCGACTGCTGGCTAGCGCTGCGCGGCATCAAGACGCTCGCACTGCGTGTGCGGGCCCACTGCGACAACGCCGCCCGGGTCGCCGCCTTCTTCGACAAGCACCCTCGGGTCGAGGCGGTGCACTACCCCGGCCTGCCCGGTCACCCGGGTCACGAGCTGGCGACGCGTCAGATGCGCGGCTTCGGCGGCTTGCTCTCGTTCGAGGTTCCGGGAGGACAGGCAGGCGCAATGGCGATGATCGCACGCCTTGGCCTGATCCGCCGCGCAACGAGCCTGGGCGGCGTCGAGTCGCTCATCGAGCACCGCGCCTCGATGGAGGCCCAGCCTTCGATGACGCCCGACAACCTGATCCGCCTCTCCGTCGGCATCGAGGACCCCGACGACCTGATCGCCGATCTGGACCAAGCTCTCCGGTAGGCCCCGGTGGGTATAAGAGGGCCGGCGTATTGAGGTATGATGTCAAACCCAAATGAACCAGATGCCGTTTGGCTGGCGAGCGGTGCAACGAATTGTTGGCCCCGTCTGGGGCATATCACCAAGTCGGGACCCGCAACGGTGCGGGGGCTGCTGACAGAGGCCGCGTGGCACGCCACCCGCCGGTCGGAGCGCGTGCGCTGCTACTACGAGCGGGTCATGCGTGGAGATCCGGATCGGAGGAAGATCGCACTCATCGCGACGACGCATTACCTGGCGCGGGTGATGCACGCGATGCTCAAAACGGGCGAGGTCTGGCGGGAGGCTGCGGTCGCGGACACGACATAGGAGACCGGTCCGTTGTCCAC
Organism: Planctomycetota bacterium; assembly: GCA_022567535.1. Lineage (GTDB taxonomy): Bacteria > Planctomycetota > Phycisphaerae > Phycisphaerales > UBA1924 > JADFGU01. Next base: position 7,230 of record JADFGU010000011.1, read on the forward strand.
GCAAGCGGGATCGAGAAGCCGTACCCCAGATTATGCACCTGGTGCCAACGACACCGTCGTAGTGAATGGGGCCGGCTCGGATTGGAAGAATGGCACCTCGCCTCATCGAGGATGCCGAATGGATGTTTGGAAGATCTCGCAGATTCCCGCTTCGCCACTTGACAACGGCTTCCTCATAGAATCACTACGGCACTCAGGGCTCAATCCCGTCGGATTGCAGCCCGTACGGGGCGACATCGGGGAAGTGACCAAAAAACCTCAGCCCTCAGGAAACATTGAACCATGGTTCCAGGTCGTTGATCATGGTGACATGGACCACTACACCATCGGACAGCTGGCCACAGCCGCGGGCGTCCCCACCTCTTCCGTCCGCTACTACGAGCGCCGCGGCCTCCTCGTGCCCGACGAGCGGAGCGAAGGGAACTACCGCCTCTACGGCGGGGCGGCGCTGGACCGGCTGCGCTTCATCAGAACGGCCCAGGCAGCGGGCTTCACACTGTCCAACATCGAGCTGCTGCTGGACTTCCGGGATGGAGACGCGGCTCCGTGCACGGAAGTGCAGCAGCTCATCACGTCACGCCTGTCGAAGGTGGAAAGCGAGATCGAGCATCTCGGCCATGTCCAAGAGGTGCTCAAGAAGTGGATGGGCGTCTGCCGACGCGCCGCCCGCACGGGCCGGTGCGGCGTACTTGAAGGCCTCGGCACACCGGGTCGTTGCGGTCCCGAGACCGACCGGCAGGCCAGGAGAAGACTCATTCCGGATTCGACTTGACCTTGCACCAAAGTGCAATGCCGATACTGACGGTGCACGAGCCGCGACAGGCCGGGCGAGCGTGTGACCCGCAGGCACCGCGGCAAAGGCACGGGAGACAACGCAATGGCCAGAGCAACATTCATCGCGCCGGGACGTGCGCCCCGGTCGTTCGTCGGCCGATTCGCCGGAGTCCTGGCGCTGTTCACGTCCACCGGCACGCTCCTGTGCTGCGCCCTTCCCGCGGCGCTGGCGGCGGTGGCCGGCGGCGCGGCCGTGAGCTCTCTTGTGAGCGCAGCGCCCTGGCTCATCCCGCTGTCGCGCCACAAGGGTTGGATCTTCCTCGGCTCGGGGATCCTGATCGCGCTGAGCGGCGTGCTGACGTTTCGGCCCATGGGCCGCGTCGCGTGCTCGATCACCGGCGGGGACGGGTGCGAGGACGCGGGCCGGTTCGCAAAGTGGATGTTCTGGCTTTCTGCAGTGGTCTGGTCGGTCGGGGCATTCTTCTCGTACGCGATCGTCCCGATCCTGCGCGCCCTGGAGGGATAACGATGCCGACCGTGCCCATCGCGGCGGATCCGAGCACCTGCCGGTCAGTACGTGCTGCTTCAGCGCGCGGGTTTTTTCGATGGTTTGATGATCCCTGGAAACATTGCACCTTGGTGCAGGGTGGTTTGATGGGTGTCCGACATCGCGAACGCTGGTCTGTGCCGCTGATGTCGGTTGGCAAACGGGCAGGCCAGTCAACTCACAGAAAGGGAGCATGATAATGCTGTACCGGAATACGATTGCTGCGGCGCTCACGGCTTTTGCCGGGTCGGCTCAACCGGCATCGGCGCAGGTGGAGCGCGTGACGCTCAGGTTTGACGGGCTGGCCTGCCCCTTCTGCGTCTACAACGTCGAGAAGCAGGTCAAGAAGATCGACGGCGTCGATCGGACGGTATCGATCGAGAACGACCTCAAGCGCGGCCTGATCTGGTTCGCCTGGGACCCGGGTCGCCCGTTCAACCCCGAGACGGTCCGCGCGGCCGCGGGCGATTCGGGCTTCACGCTCCGCGAGATCCGCGTCCACGCGGCGGGCGACGTTCGTCCCACGGATGATCCGTTGCGCATCGAACTCCGTCTCGCGGACGCCGCGCCGGATCGGCGCGTAGCAGTTGTCCCGGATTCGCGGCTGGATCGCCGGGAAGCCTGGGACGCCCTCAGCGCCCGGGCCGCCGACGGGGAGAAGGCGTTCGCGGTCCGGGTGGAAGGGACCATCGAAGGTGAGGGGCCCTCGTCGGTCCTGGTCCTGCACGGCTGGTCGCCCCTGGAATACGGCGCCGTCGTGGACGCCGAGGTGGAGGGCTTCGCCTGCGAGCGCTGCTCGACAAGGACGATGAAGGCGCTGCGGGCGCTCGACGGCGTAATCCACGCCCAGGCGGATCACGAGACGGGCCGCGTGCGGGTCTGGACAACCTCCGAGACTCCCGACACGGCGCGGATCAGAGAGGGCGTCGAAAACCTCGGCTTCTCAGTCAAGCAGGTGCACGCGCATCGCCGCGCCGATACCGAGGAGGGTGATGGATGACCTCGCCACACATGTCCGCCGCTCAGCTCCGCCCCCTCTGGTGCGCCGCCGCAGTGCTGGCGGCGCTTTCGGTCCAGGCCCGGGCGCAGGCCCCGATCAACTCGAACGTCGCCCTCCAGCCCTCGAAGGGGCAGCTCATCCTGCGCCAGCAGTTCCGTTATTCGGAGGCCGAGTTTGAGAAGGGCAGCACGGACCTCGACATCCGGCTTCTCACATCCTCGACAACCGCGGTGTACGGGGTGCGCGACAACTTCACGCTTCTGCTCAACGTGCCAACCGTCCTGTCACGCCGCATCGAGAACAACGCGACGGGAGAGAGCAACACGGACGGGGGGCTGGCCGACGTGACCACGCTTGCCAAGGTTCGCCTCTACCGCAACGACTTCGGTCCGACCGACACTGCCCGGTTCGACCTGCTCGGCGGCCTGGAGCTCCCAACGGGGCAGGACGCCTTCTCCAGCGATTCCGTGGACCCGATCGTCGGCGGCGTCGGGACGGTGACGTTCGGCCGCAACTACATGAGCGCCGACGTGCTGTGGAAGTTCAACACGGCGGGCGCCCTCGCGGGCGAGGACCTGCTCCGCTACGACGCCGCGTACAGCTATCGGCTCTGGCCCGATGAATACGAGGTTGGCCAGACGACCCAGCTCAACGGTCTGCTCGAGCTCAACGGCTTCCACTGGACGGACGGCGATAACGAGCTGTTCCTCTCGCCCGGGATCCAGTACGTGACGCGCCGCTGGATCGCCGAGGCCACCGTCCAGCTCCCGATATGGCAGGAGCTGGACAGCCGCCCGGAAACCGAGTTCGTGCTCGGCGTCAGTGTGCGCGTTCAGTTCTGATCACGCCCAGCCCAGCCGCTGCCTCAGTCAACCTCTCAAGACTTGTCCGTTTGCTCTAGATGCGGATGTACAGAATCGACGGCACCTACCCGCAATCCGGGAACGTCCCCTACCCCAACGGCCCGCCCGCTGGTCCGTTCGGCCTTGCCTTGCCTTGCTGCCGTCAGGTCTGGAGCACGCCCGTTCTGAACGGACGCGAATAATCCCAGTTGCAGGCTGACTCGAGGGCGGCGATCAGTTCGTCGCGCGTGCGGTGCGGCTCGATGATGCGGTCGATCCAGCCACGGGATGCCACGTGACGGATGTCCTGCTGCTCGTTATAACTGTCGGCGATGGCGGCGAGGATCTGCGTGTGCGTCTCGGGGTCGATCTTCTCGCCCTTGCGTTGGCGCGAGCGTTCCTCGATCATGGCCAGCACGCCGGTGGCCTGCGACGCGCCCATGACGGCATAGCGGGCGCTGGGCCAGGCCAACGACAGGAACGGCTCGTACGCACGGCCGCACATCGCGTAGTTGCCCGCGCCGTAGCTGCCGCCCATGATCAGCACGATCTTGGGCACGACGCAGTTGCTCACGGCGTTGACCATCTTGGCGCCCGAGCGGATGATCCCCGCCTGCTCGGAGTCGCGGCCGACCATGAACCCCGTCGTGTCGTGCATGAAGATGATCGGTATGCGGCGCTGGTTGCAGTCCATGATGAAGCGTGCGGCCTTGTCGGCCGAGTCCGAGTAGATCACGCGCGGCATGTTGGCGCTCTTTGTGGGCCCGGCCTTTCCGCCCGGCATGGTGCGCTCGGTCAGCATACCCTGGTTGGCCACGATGCCGCACGGCAGCCCGCCAATGCGGGCGTACCCGCACACCAGCGACCGCCCGTACTCGGCCTTGTACTCGTCGAAGTCCGGAGCGAGCGATTCGTGCCCATCGGGGTTGGGCTCAGCCCGCGAGTCCACGATGCAGGCGATGATGTCCTTAGCGTCGTACTGCTTGCCCGGCTTGTCGGTGAATATGGTGTAGATATCGTCGGGGGGTCGATAGGGAGAGGGCGAGGTGTCGGGGACCACGGCGTCCTCGTCGCACACGTCTCGGCGTCGCCCGAGGTTGTGCTTCGCCATGAGCGAGCGGATGCGCGAGATGGCGGCCTCGTCGTCGGGCTCCTTGAAGTCGATGGTGCCGGAGATCGCCGCGTGCATGGAGGCCCCGCCCAATTCCTCGTCCGTCACCTCCTGGCCGATCGCCGCCTTGACCAGGGCCTGACCGGCGAGGTACAGCCCGCTGCCCTCGGTCATGATGAGCGTGTCGCACAGCACCGGCAGGTACCCGCCGCCCGCGACGCAGTAGCCCATGATGGCTGCGATCTGAGGGATGCCCTCGGCGGACATGACGGCGTTGAGATAAAAGACGCGGCCGAAGTCGTCCGTGTCCGGGAAGACATCCTCCTGCAGGGGCAGGAAGACGCCGGCGGAATCGACGAGATAGATCAGCGGCAAGCGGGCCATGCGTGCGATGCTCTGCACGCGGATGATCTTCTTGCACGTCATGGGAAAGAACGCGCCGGCCTTCACAGTGGCGTCGTTGGCGATGATCATGTGCGGGCGTCCCTGCACGCGCCCGATACCCGTGACGACCCCGGCCGCGGGCGCGCCGCCGTACGTGGCGTACATGCCGTGGGCCGACCACAGGGCCAGCTCAGTGAAGCCCGGGATCGCATCGCGGTGAGCATCGACCGCCTGGGCCGGCTTACGTACGCGATCGGGATCGACTGGGTCAACCAGGAGCGCCACGCGCTCGCGGGCGGTCAGCCGACCCTTGGCGTGCTGACGCTCGATCGCCTTGGCCCCGCCCCCGGCTCGGATCGCGGACTCGGCGGCAACTAATTCGCCCGTCAGGACCCGAAGCGGTGAAGGAGGGTCGCTCATGCGAAGAGTGTAGGGAAACACGGCGGTCTGCGATCGGACATAAGTGCGCCCATGAGCGATCGGGTGCAGGTGCCGTTTCGCTGCTGGGGCCGGCGAAGACCGGAAATCGCTGGAGCACTCTCGACGGGTGCGCGACGAGATCACGGATCTGGTGGCGGGGTGGCCCGGATCGATCGCGTGCAACATCCGCGCCGGTGTCATAGACTGAGGGCATGAGCGAAGAGAAACTGGTCCAGATCGAGGCGGTCGATGGCACGCTTGTGGCCGAGATGCTGACGCGCGAGCTGACGGATCTTGAGTCCGGCGCGGTGTTTGAAGATATCGTGAGGGCGGCACATGATCTCGGGTGGAGGGTCGTCGTCGACTGCACGAGTTTCGAGACGCTGTCGTCGTCGGGGATCGGGATGTTTGTGAAGCTCCAGAGATTGTGCGCAAAGAACGCGGGCTCGGTCGCGATGTGCGGCTTGGGCGACGACCTCCTGAGTCTGCTTCGGCTGACGCGGATGGACGGGCTGTTCACCATCGCCCAGACCAGGGAAGAGGCGATTCAGTCGCTGAAGTAGTCCCTCTCGATTGGAATTGATGCTGCGAACGGTCGAGATCCCGACGGAGTGTCCTCGGAACTGAGGGGCAAAGACGTGCTCGGGTGGCTGGTGGCGCGATGGCGGTGGCGGGTGACGCGGCTGAGGCGCGTGGCAATCGGGATTCATTGTCAGAGCGAGAGTATCGAGAGCGAAGAGCCCTGGCTGTGCGCCATTCGCATTCGCATTCTGACCTTCCTGCTCAAGCGGTATGGAGAGCTCGCCGGGAGCGAGTTGCCCGAGTGGACGGCGCCGAAATCGCGAGCCGTGGTTCGAGAGACGTTCTGCATCGTTGCCGACCCCGTGTACCACGGGCCCCGGGAGGTGGCGAAGATCCGATCACTGCTGGATCGCGTGCACGCGGCGAATCGGCGGCGCGTGCGACGCTGGCGCCTGTGGGTGTGACTTTGCCGGTAAAAACAGAAGACCCCCCCTGTCCACCGGAGGGTCAGTCGTGAATCCGGAGCGGCGTGCCGAGCCTATTGACTGCGTTCGTAGGTGATCTCAAAGACCTTGAACTCGACGCCTCCGACCTCCCAGGCCTCGAAGACGTGCGTATCGTCGTCGATGATTCGTACGACATACTGGACGGGCTTACCGATCTCGTTCATGGACGGCTCATGCATAGAGCCGTAGGTCTCGAGGGTTGAACCGTCCCGCGTGACGCGCCCACGGGAGGTGTACCAGCGCGTGGACGTGCTGTCGATCCAGAACATGTTGTACATGTTGCGGAAGTTGTCGTAGCCGGTCAGGCCGTAGCCCTTGACCGACATGCCCATGAACTCGCCCTCGGATTCGAGCGCGAGGAATCGCCCGTCGAGCATGAGCGTGTAGACCGCCTTGCCCTTAGACGCGGGCATGTCCTCCATGCCGGGCATGGTCATGCGCGTGGTCGTCTCCCACTCGCCGACGAACCGCTCGAACCACTTGTGCTTCTCGCCGGGCTGGTTGCGTTTCACCCAGTCCTGCAGCATGGCTTGCGTGTCCATCTCGGCGGCGTCCGGCTGTCCGGACGGGAGCGGCGCGTGGTCCGATGAGCCCGCGATGGCGATGCCGGCGGCGACGACCAGACCAACGAATGTGTGCGTGACGAGGGGCGTGGAATTGGGCATCTGATTCTCTCCTTTGCGTGTTGAACGATTGACGGGCGAAATGCCGGTTCCGGACCCCCGGTGGCTAGGCTGCCAATGGTCTTGGGTCGCCTGAGCCGGCGTGTTTGGGGGGGCGTAGCACAGATTTTGGGTTCTGACAGGGAATTGTGGAAAAATAGACCGTTCGGGATCCAAACATTGACAGCCCGTTCGGGTGTTGGTATAGTCTCGCAAGCCGGGCCAGCGACCAGCGCCGCCCCCGGTTTCCGGGTTCGATCGACGTGGTCGGCCCGGATCAAGCGTTTGGCAACGGTGTCCGACGCGGGCCCCTTCGAGGTCGTGAGTGGCCCGGGCTCGTCCGTGCTCGGACACGGCTAAGAAAGGAGTGGTCCATGGCGATCGCAACAAGGACATCGCGTTACGCGAAGACAGCGGGCGGTGCGGGCAACCGTATGAGCATCGGTGCGGGCATCGGTGCGGACAACAGCGCGGCCATGCCCGCGTCAGTCAACATCGAGGACAAGCAGAAGAACCAGGCGCTGACACGCACGATTCAGATGATCGAGAAGACCTTCGGCAAGGGCGCGATCATGCGCATGGACGAAGAGGCCTACATGGCCGTGCCCGGCATCAGCACCGGCGCCCTCTCGCTGGACCTGGCGCTGGGCGGCAAGGGCATCCCGCGCGGGCGGATCGTGGAGATCTTCGGCCCGGAATCCAGCGGCAAAACCACACTCGCCCTGAGCATCCTGGCACAGGCGCAGAAGGCGAACGGCGTCGCGGCGTTCATCGACGCCGAGCACGCACTCGACCCCCCCTGGGCCAGGAAGATCGGTGTCGATATCGACAACCTGCTCGTCTCCCAGCCGGACACCGGCGAGCAGGCCCTGGAAATCTGCGAGCTGCTCGTGCGGTCCAACGCGGTGGACGTGATCGTGATCGACTCGGTGGCGGCGTTGATCCCGCGGGCCGAGCTCGAGGGCGAGATGGGCGACCACGTGGTGGGGATGCAGGCGAGGCTGATGAGCAAGGCCATGCGCAAGCTCACCGGGGCCATCGCCCGCAGCAAGGGCACGGTGATTTTCATCAACCAGATCCGCGAGAAGATCGGGGTGATGTTCGGCTCGCCCGAGACCACGCCCGGCGGACGCGCCCTCAAGTTTTATTCGACCGTGCGGATCGACATCCGCCGCACGGGGGCGATCAAGGACGGCGATCAGAACGTGGGCAATCGCGTGCGGGCCCGTGTCGTGAAGAACAAGGTCGCCCCACCGTTCCGCGACGCCGAGTTCGACATCATGTTCAACGAGGGGATCTCGATCAGCGGCGACCTGCTGGACCTGGCGGTGGATTCGTCCGTGGTGGACAAGAGCGGGGCGTGGTACAGCTACGGCGAGCTCCGGATCGGGCAGGGCCGCGAGAAGGCCAAGGAGTTCCTGCGCGAGAACCCCGACCTGTTCGCCGAGATCCGTGCCAAGGTCCTGGAGATCCGCCTGCCCAAGCGGAAGATCCAAGAGACCGCGCCGGTCAGCGAGATCGACGCGGATGATGAGAGCGAGGGTTGAAAACAGGCACGTAACCAGGGGCCATATGGCATCTACTCAGCCAACCCCGGATCCGCAATTCGCGGATTCGCCCCGGGACGCGTTGTCCGAAAGGGCCGGCCTGCATGTTGCCGATTCTCGTTGCGGGTTCTACTGTTGGGCCCGCTGCGGGTGTGGCGGAATTGGCAGACGCGCATGGTTCAGGTCCATGTGGGAGTAATATCCCGTGGAGGTTCGACTCCTCTCACCCGCATTGACGCGGCCCGCTCGGGCCGCTTTTTTAGTCTCCTGCGGGCGGGTCCTGGCGGACAGTGTTTCGGTTCCCTCCCCCGTCGCCGACGGGGGAGGTGCTGAGTCCGCGAGGCGGAGGGGGGTCTGCGACCAGCACGGTGATGCAAAGCGCGCACGCATCATGGCACTATGACGGTTTCCTCAGTCTGGCTTTTCCATCAGTTTGCGAAGCAGCGTCCTGACCGCCGGTTGCACGCTCGTGATATCGCCGTCGTTGACGACGATGGCGGCAACGGTTCCATCGGTGAGGTTGAAGATCGCTTCCGCGTACCACATGGTGTTGGAACCGTTGTGCCAGCGTGCCTCCGGGCTGATCACGACGCAGCCCATCGCGTAGTTGCCGCCAAATGGAGTTGCATGGAGGAGGTCGTAGCTGTCCGCCCTCAGAAAGTCCGGGCGTTTGCGTGCATGGGCGAGCAGGAAGCGCGCCATGTCCGCCAGCGGCATGTGAACGCGGCCGGCCGGGCCGAGCGCCGCCGGATTGTCCGCGTCGATCGGGACCGCTTTGTCAACGCCATTCATCGGTTGATGACCCCGGGGCTGGTCGTCTGGCTGCGGGCCTCGGGGCGGTCCGAATCCGGCACCGGTGATGCCGAGCGGCGAGAAGACCTCTCGCCGAATCAAAGTCTCCCACGACTCGTCGGTGGCGGCTTCGAGCATCGCGCCCGCCACGATGACGCCGTTGTTGGAATACCCGTACGTCGTTTCCTTCGGACCCGCCGGTTGCTGCGAGAGTGCGATGCGAACCCAGCCGAGTCGATCGGTGATCGGGTCATCCGGCGACTGACCGAAGTCCGCGAAACGCTCGATAGGAATGTTCGCCGCGAGTCCCGCGCGGTGGGACAAAAGGTGCATGAATGTCACGGCGCGATAGTCCTGGTGCATGTCCGGCACGACCTCGCCCAGCAGGTCGCCGACGGTGTCGTCCCAGGACACGATATCTTTCTCTGCCAGCCGTGCGACGAGCGTCGCCGTCATGGACTTGGTGATCGAACCCCAGTGCCACTTGTCATCGGCCGTCACAGCGGTTTCGTTCCCGGACACGCGCACCCCATCGACGGCAATCTCGGGCACACCTCCCTCACGCACCACGACGAGCCCCAGGGCCGGCGCGCCCGCCTCCTGGCGCGTCTGCACCGCCAACGCGGCCAGGTCCACAGGATCTCGCTCGACTTGACCGCTCGAGGGATTGGCGGAAGACGTGAGCGCGGCGAGCACGGCTATCTGGATGAGTTTCATTTCATGCTCTCCATTCAGTCTCCGCGGCACGTCACGATGTCGCCTTGCTTCTTGAGACGCTCGATTCTATAACCCGGCATTTCCCACGTGACCATCACCCGGCGCTACGCCCGAGCTTTCCGACAACGAATGTAAGGCACCCTCCCGGATACCGAATTGCGCGTGTGCCGGAATCGGCGAGCGCGCATGGTTCAGGTCCACGTGGGAGCAACATCCCGTGGAGGTTCGACTCCTCTCACCCGCACTGCAAGGCGGCCCGCCGGGTCGCCTTCTTTCATCGGCGCGAGTGCACGCTAATTCGCAGAATCCACGGCGAAAGGAACCAGCAAGCGAGCCATCATCGTTGCGATACTCCTGGCGGTTTCGATCCCGGGCGAATCAGTGGTTGGCGGACCCGCCGCCCCCGCCCGTGCAGAGTCGGCTGCCCTCACCCTGGGGGTCATGACGTTCAACATCCGATTCGGCACCGCCAGTGATGGGCAGAACAGCTGGTCAAACCGGAACCAATTCGTCTTGGACGTCATCCGGGAGCATGACATGGACACCTTCAACGGCTGGACCGGCCGGACCGACGGCCCGAAGATCGACTGCGTGCTCGCTCGTCCAACCGCCATCATTCCAGACGCCGAAATCATCCGCACCAGCCGCGAGGACCGGTACCCGTCGGACCATTTCTCTGTCTGGGCCAGTGTGCATATCCCCGCGCCCGCCGACGGTCGATAAACTCGGGTGCGGTGGCACGCCCGCATTCAGTCGCGTAGCCGCCGCTTCGTTGCCGCACGAGCCGAATCTGAAAACTCGCACAGATGCCGATTGCTGCGGGCACTGTCTCGGTGCATTGCGACCAGCGCGCACGAACGCGGCTCCGCGATGTCGAATGCGGAGTCGCTCCGCGTTCTCTCTCGAATCCTTCCGGGATCAGAAGCCGTTGAGGATGTCGAGCACGGACTGCAACGCCGGTCCAGCGGCACCAGCTGCTTTACCCATAGCGGCGAGAACCGCTGCGATTGCTGTAGCAATACCCATGATAAACCTCCTCTTCTTTCACTACAGGGCCCCAAGAACAACCCTGGGTTCGCGAACCCCGTTACACACGGACCCAGCGTACCAGAATCGGGCGCTGGCATCAAGAGAAAATCTCAGAAAAATGGCCTGCGGACAGCGATTTGGGGGTCGATAACCCCAAAAGCCCTTGTAAATCAGCGATCATGCATTAGATTGGGTGATCCGGCGACTGTCAGGCCAAGGGGCGGTCACGGGGCGGCGTCGAGACCCGCGCTCGATCTGACGAGCAGGGACGCAGTGGAGCGGTGTATGCGTGTGCGTGATCTCGCGCTTTGGATTCCGCTCGCCACCGCGAGCACGGCGGCCGCTCAGTTCTGCCCGCTGGTCAGTCCTACCTTCGACACCGGCCGGCGGACCCGGCCAAACGCCACCGCGGTGGCCGACGTCAACGGCGACGGTCAGCTCGACATCATCGCTGTGAGCGATCCTTCCGACCAGATATCGGTGCTGCTATACCTCGGCGGTGAGAACTTTTCCGCGCCGGTCCTTTGGCCTGTAGGGGATGAGCCCACCGAACTCGTGGTGCTCGATTTCGACCTCGATGGCGACGCGGACATCGTGACCGTCAACCACAAGTCACACGACGTGACGCTGCTGCAAAACGATGGTGCCGGGAACTTCTCGCCACCAGTTCCGTTCGCGGTTGGCTTGGCCCCGTTCGCGATTGTGTCAGCCGACTTCAACGCTGATGGCCTGCCCGATATCGCGACCGCGAACGTCGCCAGTGACTCTGTTTCGGTGCTGCTCAACCTGGGTGCGGGTGTATTCGCACCCCACGTCCAGTATGCCACCGACGACGCGCCGGACGGCATCGCCGCCTGCGATCTCGACTCGGACGGCAACCTCGACCTCATCACCGCGAACATCGGCGCGGGGACGGTTTCGGTCATCTTCGGGAGAGGCGATGGCACGTTTCTTCCCGCGTCAAGCATCACGATTCCCGGCAACGCCTTCGATCTCGTCTGCTGCGATCTCGATCTGGCCAACGGACCCGATATCGCGCTCGTGGACGGGTTCATCGACTCGATCATCGTGCTCTACAACGACGGGTCCGGTGCGTTTGGTACGCCTCAGGTGATCCCGGGCGGAGACGGCGTATTCTCCATCGCCTGCCCGGACATCGACGCTGACGGGAAGCCCGATCTCATCACGGCCAACCTCGTGTCCGACGATGTCACGTGGCTCAGAAACCTCGGAGGCGGTCTGTTCGATGCGCCCATCCCGCTGCCGATCGGTGCGGATCCATCCGACGTCACTCCCGGGGATCTTCAGGGCGACGGCGACACCGATGTCGTCGTGGCATTTCGACGAGGAGTCAAGGTCGTCTTCAACACTTGCGGCCCGGCTCGGTGCTACGCTGACTGTGACCAGTCCGGCACACTGGACATCTTCGACTTCCTCTGCTTCCAGAACAGCTTCGTGCTCGCCGAGTCCTACGCCTGCGAGTGTGATCCCGACCCAGCCTGCGACATCTTCGACTTCCTCTGCTTCCAGAACGAGTTCGTGGCCGGGTGTCCGTAGGTGGTCCGTCGCTGGCGCAGGAGCACCATGCGGGCGCAGGGCATTGTCTCGAACTGAGAGAACCACTTGCTGGCGCAGGGGGCCCTGTTGTTTGCATTGGATCAATCGAACCGGCAGTGCCGGCGGGTTACCACCCCAGCACGTAGGCCGCGATCAACGGCATTACGATCGTCGCGTCGGACTCGATCACGAACTTCGGCGTGTCCACGCCCAGCTTGCCCCACGTGATCTTCTCGTTCGGCACCGCCCCGCTGTACGAGCCGTAGCTGGTCGTGCTGTCGCAGATCTGGCAGAAATAACCCCACAGCGGGACCTCGCGGTGCAGGTCCCTGGCGATCATCGGCACGACGCAGATGGGAAAGTCGCCCGCGATCCCGCCGCCGATCTGGAAGAACCCGATCGAGTGCTCGCGCGACGTGCTCTGGTACCACTGCGAAAGTTCGAGCATGTAGTCGATGCCGTCTTTGAGCCTGTCGACGCCGGCCAGCCCGCCGTCGATCAGCCTCGCCGCGTACGTGTTGCCCAGGGTCGAGTCCTCCCAGCCGGGGACGAACATGGGCAGGTTCTTCTCCGCGGCGGCGACCAGCCACGAGTGGCCCGGGTCGATCTGATACTTGTCGTCCAGCACGCCGGAGCGCAGCAGGCGATAGAAAACCTCGTGGGGGAACAAACGCTGGCCGCGAGCGTCGGCGCTCCTGATCTCCTCGGCGAACAGCGCGTCGATGTGCCGCATCACCTCGTCCTCGGGGATGCACGTGTCGGTGACGCGGTTGAAACCCTGCGCGGCGAGCTCGGCCTCCTGCTGCGGCGTCAGGTCGCGGTAGCCGGGGATCTGCTTGTACAGCTCGTGCCCGATCAGATTGAAGACGTCCTCTTCCAGGTTGGCGCCGGTGCAGCAGATGGCGTGGACCTTGTCCCGTGCGATCATCTCGGCGAGGTAGCGCCCGGCCTCGGCCGTGCTCATCGCGCCGGCGATCGTCAGCAGCATGAAACCCCCCTCGTCGAGGTGGCGGCGATACGCGATGGCGGCCCTGCGCACAGCCTGGGCGTTGAAATGACGGAAGTGGGTGTCGATGAAATCACTGACGTTCACGCGATGAACCTCCGGAGCCCCGGCTGTCGAGGCGGAGATCCTAGGAACCAGACGTGTGGCTGATTTGAGCCGCCCGCGTGCAATCCCTCAGCATGGGAGCGGGGGCTTTCTTGATAACTCCCCATATTTGGCCTGGTTCATCTTTGCACAGAACCACTGCAACCCCCTTCGCCGCCGGCGGTATGGGCCTGTGTCGGGTGGAGCCGGGCGACGACCGCTCGATCGCCGCGTGCCGATGCGCACCGGAGAGCCGTCCCGAGACACGGGCGGGCCCCACCATGGTCAAGGGAGGTCTGCGCATGCCTGGGTTCAACCGGTCTCAATCCACGGTGAGTTTTTCGTCTGAGCCGTCACTTCATCACCGCCGACACGGGCGACTGTGTTCCTGGAGAGGTGCTCTTGGCCCCGAGAGACGCCCCTCGTTCCGGGCTGTGTGCGGGCTTGTTTCGCTGACTCTGCTCGCCTTCGCGGCCATCCCCGCCCGCGCCCAGAACCAACTCTGGATCACGCAGTTCGGGACGATCGAAGCCGACGGGCCCAGTGCCCTCGCACCCGACGGCGCAGCCGGCGTGATGGTAGTGGGAACGACTTTGGGCAGCCTTGGTGGAGCCATCATGAACAAGCGAATCGCCTTCCGCACCATCGCCGTCGGTGCCGCCATAGTGGGCGCTGCATCACTGACGCTGGGCCAAGCGGACCTACCGCCTCAGGCGCGCGAGCTGCGCCCATGCAACATCCTCACGCCCGCCGGCGAAGGGACATACGCGACCAACACTTGGCCGGCCGGGATCGTGGCGTACGCGATTGACGGCAACGTCAGCGGCGCGAATCAGCAAGCAGCCCTGAACGCGATGGCCGAGATCGAGGCCGTCTCGCGCGTGGACTTCGTCACTCGCTCGGGGCAGCCGGACTACATTCAGATACGGGACTCCACGGTCAACAGCTCCTTCGTCGGCCGCCAGGGCGGCTCGCAGCCGGTCGAGATTTTCAACTGGAACGTCCGTTTCATCATCGTGCATGAGCTGATGCACGCGCTCGCCATCTGGCACGAGCAGCAGCGCCCGGGTCGTGACCAGTACGTGCGAATCGAGTGGGCCAATATCCAGCCAGGGATGGAGCACAACTTCCAGATCCCGCCGGGCGCGCTCGCCCACA
>JADFGU010000012.1 GCA_022567535.1 Planctomycetota bacterium
ACCAGCCGGCGGCGGATGCTCTGGGCCGAATTCTCGTGCGGCTGGGCGGTCACGTTCGACATCACCGGGCACCGCGGCGTTGTGATTTCAGTCTGTTCGAGCGCTTCGGCCAGGCGATCGGCGGCCGACTGCATCAGCGGCGAGTGAAACGCGCCGGCCACCGGCAGATCCGTCGCCCTCAGCCCCTGCTCAGACGCGACCTGCACCGCCCGCGCACACGCCGCCCGATCGCCGCTGATGACCACCTGCCCCGGGGCGTTGAAGTTCGCGCACACCAGGACGCCACCGCCGCGGGCCTCATCGCACACCCGCCGGGCCTGCTCTTCGTCGGCGCCGATGAGCGCGACCATGCCGCTGGTGGTTGCCTCGGCCGCGTCCTGCATCGCCCGCCCGCGCAGCGTGACCAGTTCCAACCCCTCCTCAAACGTGAACGCCCCGGCCACGTGCAGCGCGCTGTACTCGCCCAGGCTCAGCCCCGCCGTCGCCGCCAGCACCGCGTCGCCCTCCCCCAGCCCCCACGCCGCGGTCAGCCCACGCCAGCACGCGATCGACGCCGTGTATATGGCCGGCTGGCTCACATCCGTACGGTTTAGTCTCTCCGCGGGCCCGTCGAAGCACAGCTTGGTCAGCGCCGCGCCCAGACGATCGCCCAGCGCGCGGTCCGCAGCCTGGAACACCGCGCGCGCCTCGGGGCTCTTCTTCGCCCAGGCCCGGCCCATGCCGACCGCCTGGGCGCCCTGCCCCGGGCACACGATGACCAATGGCTCTGACACGCCCCGATCATAGGTCGTTTCGCCCCCGTCAGAGCCGCCACAGGCTCGAGCCCCACGTCAGCCCGCCCCCAAAGGCCACGAACATCACCAGGTCGCCCTCGTGCAGCCGCCCGGCCTGCATCAACTCGTCGTAACACAGCGGCACCGACGCCGCCACCGTGTTCCCGTACTTCCCGATGTTCACCAGCATCCGGTCCTCGGGGATCCCGAACCGATCGCGGGCGGCGCTGAGAATCCGCGCGTTGGACTGATGGCAGATGAACTGCGCCACATCGCTCGCCTGGATCCCCGCCATATCGAGCGTTTCGCAGATCAGATCCTGGAACGTCTTCACCGCGAACTTGAACACCGCCCGCCCGTTCATCCGCACCGTGCTCAGCAGCGACTCGTCCACCTCGCCGTAGAAGTCCTGCACGTGCTGGGGAACGTACAGATCCTGCCAGCACGATCCGTCCGAGTGCATCGCCTGCGCCACCAGCCCCCGGTTAGCGTCGTCGGTGGTCTGGAAAACCAGCGCCCCGGCCCCGTCGCCGAACAGGATCGCCGTGTCGCGACACGAATTGTCGTACCGCGTGTGCTGCGTGAGCGTATCAGAACCCACCACGGCCGCGGTCTTGTACAGACCTGTGCGCATCTGCGCGGCGAGACTGTTCAACGCAAACACGAATCCGCAGCACGCTCCGCCCACGTCCCACGCCGCGATGTGCCCCGCCCCGACCTCCGCCGCAACCCGGCACGCTACCGGAGGACACATCATATCGGGCGTCATCGTCGCCACTAAAACCAGATCCAGATCCGCACCCGTCAATCCGGCACTCGCCAGCGCCCGTTTGAGCGCTGTGACACCCAGCGTCCGCGTGCTCTCGCCCCTGCCCTCGCGGTCGAACACACGCCGCTCGTGGATGCCCGTACGCTGCACGATCCACTCGTCGGACGTGTCCATCAACTTCTCGAGGTCCACGTTGGTCAGCCGGCCCACGGGCAGCGCGGACCCGCACCCGAGTATGCGGACGCCGAGAGGTGGCGGCTGAAGCGTCTGGGCTGCGTTCATGCGAAATCCTAGACCGGACTTGCACCCACGCTGTTGGCCGCGGCCGAGTGCTGCTCGCCGATATGACCAACCTCGGCCAGCCGCTTGATGATCTCCGCGTTCACGTTGGCGCGCAGGTACTGGAAGCTGTTGCGGATCGACGCCCGGATTGTACGCGGCTCGCTCGATCCGTGCGCAATCACCATCGTTCCGTTCACGCCCAGCAGCGGCGCGCCCCCGAGCTCGTGATAGTCATTCTTCGAGTAGATCTGCTGCACCATCGGCTTGAACCGCTTCGCAAGCTCCGGATCCAACTCGCTGATCTCGCGGGCGATCGCGGCGAACAGCGACTTGGCCAGCCCCTCCGCCATCTTCAGCACAGAGTTGCCCACAAACCCGTCCGTCACGATGACGTCCGCCACCCCGTCGAAAAAGTCGCGCCCCTCGACGTACCCGATGAAGTTGATCCCCGGCGTCCGCTCGAGCAACTCGCGGGTCTGCTTGATGATGCCCGTCCCCTTGGCCTCCTCGGACCCGATGTTCATGAGCGCCACGCGAGGCCGATCGATCTTCAGCACGCAACGGGCGTACGCCTCGGACATGACCGCATACTGCCACAGGTGCGAGGTCTTCGGCTCGGGGTTGGCGCCCGCGTCGCACATCACGATCGGCCCGTGGAAAGACGGGACCGTGACCGCGATCCCCGGGCGGTGCACGCCCCGCAGCCGCTTCATGTGCATGATCGCCGCCGACACGCACGCGCCCGTATTCCCAGCCGACAGCACGCCGTCCACCGGATCCTCAGCCTTGGCCGACCCCAGCCGCACCATCTTGACGATCGACGAGTCGCGCTTGGACCGCACCGCCTTGGCGGGCGACTCGTGCATCTCGATGATCTCAGACGCCGGGACGATCGAGAGCCGAGCGTCGTCCACGCCGCGCTCACGCAGCATTCGCTCGATGTAGCGGGCGTCGCCGACCAGCACGAGACGGTCGTCCGGACCGATCAGGTCCAATGCCTCGAAGCATCCGGTCAGAACCGCGTCGGGGGCGTTGTCCCCGCCCATGACATCGATCGCCAGGCGCATGCTCGTCACCGCTCGCTCAGTCGTTGCCGACGCCGATCTTCAGCTTGGGAACACGGATCCGTAGCCCCGGCCGCACGTACCCCGACTCCTTGCACACCCGATGGTGCAGCTTGGCGGTCCCGCTCAGCGGGCAGATCGCCGGCCGGATCGCCGTCAGCGCATGGTGCGAGCGACGCCGCCTGCTGCGACCATGACTCTGTCTCAGTGCTGGGACCATCTGCGTTCTCCAGGCAACGGGGCCGACGAGGCCGCCACAATTCTCGCTAAGCGCCCTGGTTCGTCGGGAGTCCTTCGCCTCGCCCGTGAGCGGCGAACCCGGCACAGTGTGAGACGACCGGAACAGTAGACGATCGCCCACATTCAGTCAACGCGTGCCGCCCCGGCCTCACCGCCGGAACCACCGGGCGATCGCCCCGCCGCCCACCCGCACCCGCGCCACTGGACCCGCACCGCCGGCGGGTTACACTTGGTCGTCCCGAGGGCGGCACCGCCCCCGGCGCCCTCCTAGCTCAATTGGCAGAGCAGCTGACTCTTAATCAGCGGGTTGTAGGTTCAAGTCCTACGGGGGGCATTTCCGCGCAAAGTCAATGCCGGTCCGGTTTTCCCGTCCATCGACCCCGACAACACCTCTCGCACCCGCCCGGAAACACAGGGCACCCCAGGCCACGGACGGCAGCGACCACTCCGCACCACCCCTGCACCGCGCGGGACCGGTCCGGGTTATCTTGCCCCACCGTCCGCCCGGCTGGACCCCCAGCAGCGGCTGAACCGATGACCAGAAACGTGACTCCATCCCCGCCCCCAGCATCCCCCGCTCCCGTCCAGTCGATCGACCGTCGCGAGGCCATCCGCTTCGGGCTGCTCGGCACAGCGGGCTTCTTGCTGGCCGGGTGTCAGTCCGGCTGGAAGCCGCTCGATCGCGAGCTGGGGCTGCTCGCCCGTCCCATCCCCTCCTTCGGGCACGGCGACCGGTCGTCCGCATCCGCTGCACTCGCGTCCGACCCGACACTCACCCAGCTCCCACCCAGCGTGATCCCGCGCCGCACCTGGACCACCGCCGACACCATCGCCGCCCGCGCCAATCCCATGGTCCGCGTCCGGCGCATCACCGTCCATCACGACGGCATGCCCCCCGTCCCGCTCCGATCACGCCAGGACGTCATGCGCCGGCTCGAGATCATCCGCCGGTCGCACGTCAACGCCCGAGGCTGGGCCGACATCGGATACCACTTCGTCGTGGACCCGCTCGGCAACGTCTGGGAAGCACGCCCACTCATCTACCAGGGCGCCCACGTCAAGGACCAGAACCAACGCAACATGGGCATCATGCTGCTGGGCAATTTCGACGAGCAGTCTCCCACGCGCCGGGCTCTGGCCGCGCTCGACACATTCCTCATCGCGCAGATGACCCGCTTCGCCGTGCCCGTCGCCGAGGTCGTCACGCACCAGGAACTCGCCGCGACCGCCTGCCCCGGACGCTCGCTGCAGCGGCACATGGTTCAGACGCGCAGCTTCTCCGGCGTCCTCACCGCGGCCCACGCGTAGTTTGTCCCCCACGCGCACATTCGCTACTCGCCTGATTGCTCCTCGAGCTCGAACCCGGGCCCGAAGACCGCCGTGCCGACCCGCACGATGTTCGCCCCCTCCTCGATCGCGACCTCGAAGTCCCCGCTCATGCCCATCGACAGGATGTTGAATCGTCCCTCGCCAACTCCCATCGTGCGGATCTCCTCGAATGCCTCGCGTGCCCGCGCAAACGTTTCCCTCGACGCCTCGGGATCCTCCGACAGCACCGCCATCGTCATCAGCCCGCGCATACGAACGTTGACCATCGTCTCGATCTGGTCCGCGAGGTGACGGGCCGCCGGCAGCGGACACCCGTGCCTGCCCTGCTCCCCGGACGCGTTCACCTGCAGCAGCACCTCCACCGCCGTGTCGCGCTTCACCGCGATCGTGTGGATCTCCTCCGCCAGCCGCAGCGAGTCCACCGAATGGATCAGCCGGCACACGCCCACCGCCTTTTTCGCCTTGTTGCGCTGCAGGCGCCCGATCATGTGCCACCGCACCGACTCCGGTGGCGAGGCGTGCGTCGGGTTGGGCGCATCGAACAGCCCGCTGGCCGGCTTGGGCGTACGCATCAGCACACGGTGACGCGACAGATACTCGTCCAGCATCGCCGCCCGCCGCACCAGTTGCAGCACGCGGTTCTCGCCGAAGTCTCGATGCCCGAGATTCACGAGCGCCCGGATCTGCTCGGGCTCGGCGTTCTTCGTGACCGCTACCAGGATCACGTCCCCGGGCAATCGCCCGCTCCGCACCGACGCCGCCCCAATCCGCCCAAGCACCTCGGTGTACCGACTTTCCAATGTTGTCATCGTCGCGGTCATACCGCCTCCTGCTCGGACCGTGCCACCAGCATACGCCGTCAGCGGCCGACACGCAAACTCGACCTCACCACCGTCTTTCAAGGCTCGCTCCCACCCACCACCTCAAACCGGGCGATCAGCGTCCATCCGCGCACCTCGCACCCAAGCTCTTCCAGCCAGCGCCTCATCCGCGTGCTGCTCTGATTGCACAGCCAGTAGCTCTCGCTAAGCCTGGCAAATCTCATCCCGTGCTCCGCGCTGTCAACGCGCTCGGCAGCAGCTGTGAACACCCCGTCCAGTCGCGCCATCAGATGCTCGATCGCCGAACGCTCGACCTCGAACTCATGGATCGCCTGGGCCCGAAGCTCCGGCCTCGACCCGTCCGTTGTCAGCTCGCGCCGCCCGAGCGTCGCCTTGGTCGGCAGCAATAGCGCCGCAGCCCCGTCCAGCGCCGACGTGTTGCTCTTGGCATACCAGCTCCAGTCCCCGTAGGTATATTCCCACCACGTCGCATCGCCCGCTCCGCCGGAACCACCCGGCAGCAGCAAGCGCGATGTCCGTCCATAGTCGGCCACGTACACCCGCACCGGATCCTCAACCGATGCCGGCGGCGTGATCCGCAGCGTCCCGCACCCGGCCGCCCAACCCGCCATCCATCCCGCAACGCCCACCGCCGCCGCACACCGCCAAACTCTGTTCACGCCCGACATCGCACTTCATTACACCGGGTTCGGCGCTTATCATCAAGTCCACGAAACCGCTCGGAGGCTGTCAGCATGTGCGGCCGATTCGCCTTCAACTTCACCTGGGCCGAGATCCACGCCCTTCTGGAACTCACGACCCCCTTCGACCAGCCGCCCGACTTCCTCGCCCCGCGCTACAACGCCGCCCCAACGCAAAGCCTGCCCGTCGCCCTGGACACCGAGGGTCGGCGGGTCCTTCGGCTCATGCGCTGGGGGCTCGTCCCCTCCTGGGCCAAGGACCGCGCCATCGGAAACCGCCTCATCAACGCCCGCAGCGAGACCGCCCGCGACAAGCCCGCCTTCCGCGACGCCTTCGCCCGACGAAGATGCCTCGTCCCCGCCTCCGGCTTCTACGAATGGAAACGACCGGAACCCACGGCCGAACGCACAGCCCGACGCACAGCCCGACGCAAGCAGCCGTACTTCATCCAGCTGCTCGACGCCAGCCCGTTCGCGATGGCCGGCCTGTGGGAACAGCACATCGATCCTGACGGCGAGCCGCTGACCACGTTCACGATCCTGACCACTGTGCCCAATGAACTCGTCGCCCCGCTGCACGACCGGATGCCCGTCATCCTGCACCCGGGCGCATACGACCGCTGGCTCGATCCGGGCGAGCGCGACACCGACGCCCTGACGGCCATGCTCGTCCCGTATCCAGCCCAGCGGATGCGGGCTCACCCGGTCTCGACCCGCGTCAACAGCCCGGCCAACGACGACCCCGTGTGCCTCGCGCCGCTCGAACGACCCGCGCCCGGGACCGGTCCGCCCACCGGCCTGTTCCCCGCGGATTGAGTGTCGACAGACTGAATGACCGATGATGGCTACACTTCCGCTCGATTCTCGTCACCGGGTCTAAGGACACTGATGGTCAAGCAGGACGACAAGTTCACTCTCGACGCGGTTGTGACCGAAGCCCTGCCCAACACCATGTTCAAGGTTCGCCTGCCCGACGAAGCCCAGACCGAGATCCTCGCCTATCTGTCCGGCAAGATGCGCAAGTTTCGGATCCGTATCCTGCCCGGCGACACGGTCACGGTCGAGATGAGCCCGTACGACCTGACCAAGGCCCGGATCACCTATCGCAAGTAGCTGTCGCTCCCCTTGGCCGTACCGCGGGTGGGCATATCGCGCGCTGTGCGTCCAAGGCCATGAAAAACCCCGCACCGAACGGGCGCGGGGTTGCGTGTGCGATTCAGGAAAGTTGCTTACCAGCCACCGCCCCTTCGGCCGCCGCCGCCGCCGTACCCGCCGCCACCGCCACCGCCGCCGGTGCGCTGCTCGCGCGGCTTGGCCTCGTTGACCTTGAGCGTCCGACCATCGACCGTTGACCCGTTGATCTGCTCGATCGCCGTCCGCGCCGCCGCATCGTCGGACATCTCCACGAAGCCGAAGCCCCGAGGACGGCCCGTCTCACGGTCCGTGATGATCGCCGCCGATGTGACTTCGCCGTGTGCCGAGAAAAGCTCTTGCAATTCCGCTTCACCGGTGCTGAAAGGAAGGTTGCCTACATAAATTCGCATTACCGTTTCGATCCTGCCCGAGCTTTCCTGAGTCCAACCGTTGCACGCACCCGGGCATCAGCGAGCGAAGGCCTGCGTGGCCCGCCCCGGACCATTCCCGGGACGCAACCCAATACCTCCCATTGTAGACTCGCCCCCGCCATTTTCCACCGCGCCCGAAACCGGCTTCAGCACTCAAGAACGCCCCGGTCGGCCCATCGCCCATTCCGGGGCCTGACCCTGACGTCCGGCACACATACCAAGGATCCTCGCACCCGCCGTTTCTCCCGTAGCTCCACGCATCGCACAGGATGAGACACCTCCGGCCCGCAGATCCCGACGAGACGCGACCGGCAGGGAGCGTTTCCCCCCGTGCCCAACCAGGCGCCGCCGCGATCACCCCGTCTCATCGCTCCGCACACCGCTCCTAACATCCGCCCGTGACGTTCCTGTTCGAGACCATCAAGCTCGGCGTGCAGAATCTACGCCTGCACCTGCTGAGGTCCATCCTCACCACCTCGGGCATCGTGTTCGGCATCGCAGCCGTGATCGTGATGGTCAGCATCGGCGAGGGCTCGACCCGCCAGGCACTGCTCATGATCGAGAGCCTCGGTGCCACCAACATCATCGTCCGCTCGCAGAAACCACCCGAATCCGGGCAGCAGCAGGGCGGGCAGCAGAGCGGCTTCATACAGCAGTTCGGCATCACTCGCGCAGACCTCGCCGTCATCAGGGAGCACTTCCGCGAGGGCGTCGAGGCGATCGTCCCCGTCAAGGCCGTCGGAGGCCAGCTGCTCAAGGATGATCGCGTTCAGACCAGCCAGGCCTTCGGCACTACCCCCGAGCTACGCGACGTCGCCAACCTCCGCGTGGCCCGAGGACGATACCTCTCACCGGAGGATCTCGATCGAAGGGCTCTGGTCGCCGTCATCGGGTCGGAGGTTGCCCGGATCCTGTTCCCCTTCGACGACCCGCTCGGCGACACCATCCGCATCGACGAGGCGGCGCTGATCGTCGTGGGCGTGCTCGAACCCGTCGGCCTCTCAGGCGGCGCGGGCGCCTTGCTCATCGGACGCGACCTCAACCTCGACGTTCACATCCCGCTCACGACCGCCAAAGCCAAGTTCGGCGACGTCGTCATTCGACGGCAGAGCGGCTCCACCGACGCCCAGGAGGTCCAGGTGTCCGAGGTCTATGTCAAGGTGACCGATCGCGAGCAGGTGCTCATCGACGCCGCCCGCCTGCGACGCCTGATGGAGGTGCGCCATCCCGGGCTCACCGATATCGAGCTGATCGTCCCCTTCGAGCTGCTCCAGGCCGCCAAGACCAGGGCGCGCACCGGCCGCGTCGTCTCGGCCGCCATCGCCGGCGTCTCGCTGCTCGTCGGCGGCATCGGCATCATGAACATCATGCTCGCCTCCGTCACCGAGCGCACACGCGAGATCGGAATCCGCCGCGCGCTCGGCGCCACACGAAAACATATCATCTGGCAGTTCCTCATCGAGACCAGCGTGCTCAGCTCGATCGGCGGAGTGATCGGCGTCGGCCTCGGCATCGGCGTCAGCGTCGCCATGGAAAAGGGAATCGCCGACCTCCCCACCGTCATCACCGGGTGGTCCATTGTCGTCGCGCTCGTCGTCGCGACCCTCACCGGGCTGATCGCCGGCATGTACCCCGCCCGCAAGGCCGCCATGCAGGACCCCATCGTCGCCCTCAGACACGATTAGCACCCGCTCAGATTCAGTTTTCACGTCAAGACCAGCGCAAGACGCCGAGTCTGAGTCCGCGAAGGCTCGGATATCTGCGCTGACGCATAATCCGAGCCTTCGCCCCCGCAGCGGGCTCAGACTCGGCGTCCGTTCAGTCCCGGGCGCGAAGCGCTGATTGACTCCCCCTACACCTGCGCATCCGAGACCGGCTCGGGCGCTGCCGCGTGGTTCTCCTCCGCCTTGGATCCGGCATCGTCTTTGGGCGGCGGCGCCTTCAACCGCGCCTTGATCCCGTCGATCTTCCCCTTGTCGGGCGCGAGCACGATGTTGGCGCTCCGTCCGGACCAGCGCGGCGGCTGCTCCACCTTGCAGATGTCGGACAGCTCGTCCGCGACCTGCACCAGGTGATTCAGCCCCAGTTCCTTGTGCGCCATCTCACGCCCGCGGAACCGCTGCGTCACCAGCACCTTGTGCCCGGCCATCAGGAACCGACGCGCCTGCTCGATCCGGATCCCGATGTCGTGCGGGTCGATCTTGACCGAGCGCCCGAGGCGGATCTCCTTCATTTCCGTCGCCCTGTTCGCAGACCCGCCCCTCTTGGCCTTCTTGGAAAGCTCGTACTTGTACTTGCCGTAGTCCATGATCTTGCACACCGGCGGCCGCGAGTCCGCCACCACCTCGACAAGATCCAGTCCCGCCTCCTGGGCCAGTCGCATGGCCTCGGAGGTCTCGACCACCCCGATCTGCTCGTTGTCCGCCCCGATCAGCCGCACCGGCGTGATCCGGATCAGGTGGTTCACGCGTGTGCGCTTAATCGGGCCGACGTCTCTATAAAACCTTCTGGCGATTGTGAATTCTCCTCATACAGTGCTCAGCGATCGCGCCGCCCCACCGAGGGACGGAACGGATCCATGAATTGACTCTGTGCGGGCGTCAGTCATATGAGGCCGACGCGCGTTCGAACCCGCCCGATCGAATCGGCTTGAACGAGAACCATGCTTTCGCTGACGGTCGTCAAACCAGGGCGAGCCCGCGGGAGTGGGTTCGGACGCCCCTGCCGGGCATCCGTACGTGTGGGCGGCGGTCAGTCCGCTGCCGATCTGCCAAAAGGCTAACCGCCCCGACCCTGCCGGGCAAGCGCCGTCTCGCAAGAATACTGCCCCATCCGATCTGCTCACGAGACCGCCTGCACGATGTTGAAAACCAGGCTCCCCGCCGCCAGGGCCGCCAGAACCACCACAGCGACCTTGAGACCGCCGGATGCGCCATCCCCTCGACTGGTATCGACGGGGATCTCGACGGGCGCGGCGGCCTCGGCCTCGACCAGCGACGCCAGATCCTCCGCGTGAAGCTCACGCCGCGCGATCACCGGACGATCTCCACGCTGCACCGCCTTCAGATCCACGATCAGATCCTCGCAGTTCTTGTAGCGCTTGCGCCGGCTCTTGGACATCATCATCTCGATGATCTCGCTGATGCCCGCCGACAGCCTCGGGTTCACGTGGTCCGGCGGAATCAACGGCGTCTTGAGATGCTTGTGCATCACCGACGACGGGCTCTTGGCGTCGAACGGGACCGAGCCCGTCAGCATGTGGTACATCGTCGCGCCCAGCGAGTAGATGTCCGCCGGCGGACCGATGTTCTTCTCGCCGCGGATCTGCTCGGGGCTGATGTAGTACGGCGTGCCGAACGCCTTGCCCGACTCCGCCTCCGCCGCCTCCTTGTCGCTGATCGCACGCGCCAAGCCCATGTCCGCCAGCTTCACCACGCCCTCGTGGTTGATCATGATGTTCTTGGGCTTCACGTCCCGATGCACCAGCCCGCGATGGTGCGCGTGCTTCAACGCCACCGCCACCTGGATCACGATGTCGATCGCCGAAGCCTCGTCGAACCGCTTGTGCTTCACGATGTCGTCGTACAGCGTCCGCCCGTCGACATACTCCATCACGAAATAGTGGTACTCACCCGCCCGGCCCACGTCGTACGCCTGCACGATGTTCGGATGGTTCAGCGTGGCCGCAGCCCGTCCCTCCGCATAAAAGCGCTCGATGAACTGCGCGTTGTCGCTGTATTTTCTCGGCAGGACCTTGATCGCCACCGGCCGATCCAGCGCCAGCTGCTGCGCCTTGTACACCGTCGCCATCGCGCCGGCCCCGAGCTTCCCCAGCACCTTGTACCCGGGAATGCGCTGCCCGGTCCGCTCCGCCTCCACCACTGATCGAAGCCGCGCCAACTGAGGACGCGTCACGATCTCGTTGTCCACCAGCAGCTCAAGGAACGAGCGCTGGTTGGGATCCTCGACCTTGGCCTGCTCGACACACCGCTCGACCTCCTCCTCCGTGGCCAGCCCCTGCTCGATGACCAGGCGCGAAACCAGCGACTGCATGGTCGTGCCGGATTTCGCCGCCTCAGCCAGCCTCGCATGAGTGTCCGACAACTTTGGGTCCATCGGGTCCATCGGGGCCGTATCGTCCAGTGATGTCGCCGTCGCCTTCGTGACACGCGGCTCGGTCTTGTGTTCCGTGTGCGCCATCTGCAAGAATGCCACCTGCCAATCCGGGTCGGACCTGAACGGGCATCGGCGCCTCGACGCGAAGAGCCGGTGGCCGTCAGACACATTCGGTCAGGCGGTCAAGGAAATGCCCGCTCAGAGCCCTATCGGCCATACGAGAACGGGACTTGGGCTGTTCCTCCAGCCCCATCCAAACACCTCCCACACGCTCCGTCGTCGCCATAATACCCCCTCTCCGGGACACCCTTCTACAATGCCCGCCCCATGTTGGTCTCCCAGAGCAGGCCGCGCAATCTCAAGTGGTTCCACGCCGGCCCGCTCTTGTACGGCGACTGGGGCACCAGCCGTCTGTACGTCCTCGGGCTGGCTTTCTTCTTCACCGGGCAGGCCTCCGTCTTCTACCTCGTCGCCATCGGCCTGCTCATGGTCGCCGTCGCATGGGCCTACACCATCATCTGCCGCTCCTTTCCCGACGGCGGCGGGGTCTACGCCGCCGCACGCCAACTCGACCCCACACTCTCCGTCATCGGGGCCACACTCCTGCTGTGCGGCTATCTCATCACCGTCGGGATCTCCGTGGTCGAGGCGTTGCACTACTTCGGCGTGCCGGACGGCCCCTGGATCGTCTGGTTCAGCGCCGTCGTCATCGGGCTGATCGGAATCGTCAACTGGCTCGGTGCCCGCAGCGCCGCCCGTTTCGCGATGATCGTCGCCATCGCCGCACTGGCCGTCTCAGGCGTCATGGTCATCCTCTGTCTCCCCTACCTCGCGCAGGGGTTCCGCCACATCTCGCTCGAACCCGCGCTCGGGGCCTGGCCTCGATGGACCGCCTTCACACAGATCGTCCTCGCACTGGCCGGCGTCGAGGCCGTCGCAAACATGACCGGCATGATGAAGAAGCCCGTCCAGCGCACCGCCAGGCGCACCATCTGGCCCGTGCTCATCGAGGTCGTCGTCCTCAATATTCTGTTCGGCATCGCCATGACCGGCATGCTCCGGACCATCCCCGAGCTGGCCGACGTCTCCATGCCCTACGCACAGGCCCTGGCCGACCCGAACGCCGATCTCTCACACGCCACCATCGAGTCGATCCAGGCGGTCAAGAACACCGCCATGGAGGTCCTGGCCCAGCACGCCTCGGCCAACTGGTTCGGCGACCGCGCCGGGCAGATCTTCGGCAAGACCGCCGCCGTCGTCTTCGCTCTGCTCCTGCTCTCCGCCACCAACACCGCCATCATGGCCATGGTCTCGGTCTTCTACGCCATGGCACAGGACAAGGAGCTGCCCCGCTCGCTGGCGAAACTCAACTACTCCGGCGTGCCCAGGCTGGCGCTGATCATCTCCTGCCTCTTCTCGATCGCCGTCATCATGTTCGAGCGAAGGCCCGAAAAGCTCGCCGAGCTCTACATCATCGGCGTCTGCGGCGCCATCACGGTCAGCGTCGCCAGCGTGGCGGTCAACCGCAAGCTGGATCTGCGCGCCCCGGCCCGGGTCGGGCTCTGGATCCTGAGCGTCTTCCTCGCCGCAGTCTTCCTCACCATCGTCGCCACCAAAACCAACGCCACCGTCTTCGCCGTCGCCGTCGTCTGCGTGGTGCTCATAACACGTCAGGGCCTGGCCTGGCGACGGGCCCAGCTCCCGCCGACGCTGGATGAGCCGCTCGCCGGCTGGCTGGCCGAGGTCAAACGCACCTCGCTGCAAGTCGATCCGTCCCGGCCCAAGATCATGCTCGCCGCCCGAGGCCGCTACCAGGCCGAGTTCGCCGTCGACCTCGCACGCAGGCGAAACGCCACACTCTTCGTCATGTTCGTTCGCACGCTGCGCGTCATGGACGTGCAGCCCGGCCTCGTCCCGCGCGTTGAAGAGGATCCCGACGCGCAGCGGGCCCTGGGCACCGCCGCCGTACTCGCTCGCCAGGCCGGCGTTCCCTTCGTGCCCATCTACGTCACCAGCTCCGAGATCGCCAGCGAAATCCTCGACTACACCGTCACCCACGGCTGCGACACGGTCATCATGGGCAAGTCACGCCGCTCGCTCTTCGCACGCAAGATCGAGGGCGACGTGGTCATGCAGGTCGCCGAGCACCTCCCCGACGAGGTCGCGCTCATCACCCGCTCGGCCGACACTCCACACCTCGCCCGGCCCGGGCCCGATCACGACGACGCCTGACCCACGCCAAACCCTGATCGGTCGGCTACGCTTTCGACGCGCAGCCAGGGACCGCACCGTACACGAATGGAATCTCAACGCATGACCACCCAGGCCACGGCCGACACGCTGCTCGAAGGACTCACCGACCCGCAGCGACAGGCCGTGCTCCACACCGAGGGGCCGCTGCTCATACTCGCCGCCGCCGGCAGCGGAAAGACCAGGGTCATCACACACCGCATCGCCCGCCTCATCTCCATCGGCGTCCCCGCGTGGC
This sequence comes from Planctomycetota bacterium, assembly GCA_022567535.1. Taxonomy (GTDB): domain Bacteria; phylum Planctomycetota; class Phycisphaerae; order Phycisphaerales; family UBA1924; genus JADFGU01. Next base: position 14,149 of record JADFGU010000012.1, read on the forward strand.
AGATCCTCGCGGTGACCTTTACGAACAAGGCCGCCGGTGAGATGCGCGATCGCGTCGCCACACTCTTCGACGCTGAGTCCGCACGCACGCGCGGGCTCACGATCTCCACGTTTCACGCCCTGTGCGCACGCCTGCTGCGGCGCTACGCCCCACAGGCGGATCTGCCCGGCCTGCGCGCCGACTTTTCCATCTATGATTCCGCCGACCAGCTCGCCCTCGCTAAGCGCATCATCAAGGATCTCCAGCTCTCGACCAGCAACTTTCCCCCGCGGTCCATGCTCGCGCGCATCAGCGCCGCCAAGAACGACCTGCTCGATGCCGACGCCTTCCGTGCTGGTGCCAACGATTTCTATTCCGGCATCGCCGCGAAGGTCTACGACGGCTACCAGGCCGCGCTCCGCGCCGCACACGCCGTCGACTTCGACGACCTGCTCATGCTCTGCGTGCAGATGCTGCGCCAGCGCCCCGAGATCCTCGCCGCCTGCAACGACCGCTGGCGATACCTCATGATCGACGAGTACCAGGACACCAACCACGCCCAGTTCACGCTCGCCTCTCTCATGGCCGGACAGGGCCAACCGCTCCCGCCGGGCTGCGGCGACACCGAGACCATCGGACCACACTTCTGCGTCGTGGGCGATCCGGACCAGGCGATCTACGGCTGGCGCGGCGCCGACATCTCCAACATCCTCGAGTTCGAGGAGCACTACCCCTCCACTCGCGTCATCGCGCTGGGCGAGAACTTCCGTTCCACCGCCCCCATACTCGCCATCGCAGACTCGCTCATCCGAAACAACAAACTCCGTCGCCACAAGGATCTCTTCACATCCCGCCAGGGGGGCGACAAAGTCTCGGTCGTACACTGCCAGGATGAGCGCCACGAGGCCTCCCTCGTCGCCGACTGGATCCGCGAGCAGCGAGACCAGCAAAGCCTCGCCTGGCGCGACATCGCCGTCTTCTATCGCACCAACGCGCTCAGCCGCGTCCTCGAAGACGCCCTGCGCGTCACCGGAATCCCCTGCGTCATCGCGCGCGGCACCGCGTTCTACCAGCGCGAGGAGATCAAAAACGCACTGGGATACCTCCGCGTCGTCGCCAACCAGGCCGACTCCGTCTCACTCGAACGCATCATCAACACGCCCGCGCGCGGCATCGGCAAGGCCAGCATCAAGAAGGTGGTCGAGCTCGCCCGAAGCAGGGACGGCTCTCTCTGGGACGCGCTGCGCGAGTCGGCAGACCCGGCGATCTCCGATTCGCTCGGTCTCGCTCCCCGCGCACGCGCCGCCATCACCTCCTTCCTCGCGCTCATCGACGGCTGGACCGCGAGCGGGACATTCCTCGGCTCCGACGTGCCCGCCTCTCTGCCCGACCTGGCCCAACGAATCATCACAGAATCCGGGCTCGCGTCGCACTACAAACAGCTCGCCGACGCCGGCAAGAGCGAGACCGATCTCGAACGCCTCGACAACCTCGACGAGTTGATCTCCTCCGCCGCCCAGTTCGCCGACGAGTACGACCCGTCGTCGGACCCGGTGCAGTTCGACCGTGAACAGATCGAGGCCGGCCGCGAGCCGCAGACCCCGCCCCTGCTCGCCCTGCTGCGCGCCTACCTGGAATCAGTCTCACTCATCGCCGACGCAGACACCATCGACCCCGCCCAGGGCGCCGTCACACTCATGACGCTCCACGCCGCCAAGGGCCTCGAGTTCACCGCCGTCGCCATGATCGGCCTCGAAGAAGGCTTGCTCCCCCACAGCCGAAGCAACGAGTCCGACGACGCCGCCCTGGAGGAAGAACGCCGCCTCTGCTTCGTCGGCATCACCCGCGCCATGCGCCACCTCCTCATCACCTCCGCGCGCTACCGCGCGGTGCGAGGCATCAGCGAACGCACACTCCCCAGCCGTTTTCTGGAAGAGCTCGACGATAAGCACGACCCCAAAAACATCACCGTCTCCGATCAGGCCGACAGCTTCGATTCAACCGACGATTCATACCATGACGACCCGCCGAAATGGGCCCGCGCAGGCACCCAGACCGATACCCTCGGCGGCTCGGGCCGATCCGAAGCCGCAAGGGCGTTCCCCGTCGATTCGCGCGTTCGCCACCCGCAGTTCGGCGAGGGCGTCGTTGAATCCGTCGTCGGCGGCGCCAACGCGCGCGTCCGCGTCAGGTTCCGACACGTCGGCACCAAAACACTCGTGCTCGAATACGCGCGCCTGACCCGCCTCGCCTAGCGCGCGCTCAATCAACCAACGCGCCGCCTCCGCACCTGATAAGGACGCCGAGTCTGAGCCCGCCGCGGGCGAAGGCTCGGATTCCCCAACGAGGCACGACCCGAAAGGAGTGCTCCCGCCTCGGTTCTTCCCCTCCCATCACTCACCCCCCGCCTCCGATAACCCCTCAGCATCCGACCGAAACAGGTGGTGAATGCACGCGCGTCGCTCCCAAGCGCACCGGCGCATCCACTCCCGTCAAGCTCACACCCTCGGACTCCGATGAAACTCCGGGCATGTGGGCCGTGGCGTCGGAGTGCGACAGGGGGCTGATCCGAGGCGATCGTTCATTCGATGCCAGGGGCGATCAGCGCTCCAAGGAGACCGCAGGTGTATCAGTACCATTCAGTTCTCATGTACGCCTCACGCCCCAGGTGGAGCTGCGCGATCAATAGTTGGATGGCGCGTCTGCTGACCACCTGCATCGCCCTGGCGTTCACGTCGTCCCCGGCGCACGGCCAGGTCACGCTCCAGGAGACGGTCACCGGAGGGCATGCATCCACCTCCCCTGTGACCCTTCCCGCGATTCAGGTCGGAACCGACCGGACCTATGTCCTCGCCGTTGCCACGAAATGGAACACCGTCATCACCGCCGTCACCGGCGGCGGGCTTACGTGGACCGTGCAGGTCGAACAATGCACGACGGGCAACAAGACTTCCATGCGCATCTGGACCGCCCAGGGCTCGCCGGGCGCGCCATTCCAGCTCCAGATCACCCATGGCGGTGGGCGTCCGCTCACCGCCATCCTGTCGCGTTACTCCGGCGTCGGAGTAATCAGCGACCCCACGGGCGAGAATCCCGCCGGTGAGAACGGGAACTGCTCAGACGGAACCGAGACCTCCCCCGCCCAACTGACGCTCACCTCGACGGACAACGGATCGGTGCATGTGCTCGGGGTTGCACCCGCTAACCTGGCGGTCACATCGGCGTCCTCCGGGTACACGCTCAACGGGACCGACCTGTACGGCACCGGAGGCACGACGACCTACGCCTACCTGTACGAGAAGACGTTCGATCCCGCAGCCACCGACACCTTCCAGGCCACACTCAGCGACGTCTCGCAGTGGGCGACGGGCGGCATCGTCCTGTCGCCCGGAACACCCGTTTCCCCCGTCTTCGCGGATGTCTCCTCAGCCCTCGGGTTCGCCGTCCAGACTAGCGGCAACGGTCTTTCCGGGCTCAACTTTGCTGACTACGACAACGATGGCGATCTGGACGCCATCATCACCGGAAAGACCTCCGCACGCCTGCTCACCAGTGTCAACGAGGGGCAGAGCTTCACCACGAGCACGTTCGGCGATGGAAGCCACTCCGGACAGGGCGCCATGATCGACATCGACAATGACGGCGATCTCGACTTCTGGCACAAAGACGAAAAGCTCTTCGAGAACGACGGCAGCACCGCGTTCCCCGACGCCGGCAATCTCGGGTTCTCGAATCCAATAACAACGAGCGGCGTCGCCGCCGCCGACATTGACACCGACGGGTACTGCGACTCCCTCATGTTCAGCGCCAACGGCAACTGGATCGGGTTTCACGGCCGCAAGGTCGCCGCAACGCTCGCCGGCACCGATGATCCCTCGTACGGGCTCAACGACGCCGGGAGCGTGGGGTCCGGCGGATTCTGCGCCGCCGGAGACGTCAACAACGACCGGCGACTCGATTTCTATTACCACTACAACAACGGCCGCCTGTTCCTCTCCAACGGTGACGGCACGTATGCCCAGAACGCCAGCGGCATCTCCGTCGCCACTGCCGCCAACGAGCCCGTTGGAGCGGCCTGGGGCGACTACGACAACGACGGCGATCTCGACCTCTTCGTCCCGCGCTACTCGGCGGGCGCGGGCGGATACCTCTGGCGAAACGACGGTGGCACCTTCACCGATGTCGCCGCCTCCGCGGGCATCACCAACACCTCCGGGCAGCGCGGCTGTGCCTGGGGTGATTACGACAACGACGGCGACCTCGACCTCTACATCTGCGTCGATGGCGACCCCAACGTGCTCTACCAGAACCAGGGCGACGGGACTTTCGCAAGCGTCTTCGTCGGCGCCAGTGTCTGGGCAAAGAGTCAGGACGCCGTCTTCGTCGACTACGATAACGACGGCGATCTCGATCTGGCCGTCACACAAGAGGGCGACAACAACGTCCTGCTCCAGAACTCCACGGACGACACCAACTATCTCAAGGTGCGCGTCATCGGCCACGGCCGGACCATGACCAACACCGCCGCCATCGGCGTCCGGGTGGACCTCTACGCCGCCGACGGCACAACCTTCCTCGCACGACGCGAGATCGCCACCGCCCGCGGCTTCGGCGGCACCGAGCCCGCCTGGGTCCACTTCGGGGGCGTCGTCAACACCACCACCTACGTCGTCAAGGTCCACTTCGTCGGCAACGTCACCGAGGTCGCCGTCGTCCCCCAGGCCGTCTCCACCACCATCGCCAGCGTCACTATCGCCCAGATGCTCACCGTCGTCGAGGGCAATCCGAGGCTCGCCGGGTGGCGCGAAGTCGAGCCGGACTGACCCCACCCAGGCCTCCCACCGACGCCGAGCCTGAGTCCGCGAAGGCTCGGATACCTCGGAGCAGCGCCCGGGAGCCTCGACCCGCCGCCGGCTCAGACTCGCCATCCGTTCAGGTCCAGACACGCCCAGTTGAGTGAAACCGCTCTGAGCCCGCCCCTCGCCGGCACGATTCGGCCCAGACCGCTTCCGGTCCACGCTCAATCGCCAGCCAATGCACGTATACTGTGCACGGGGCGGCTTTGGCGGGTGTCCCGACCGCTCGAATCAATCGACGGCCGACGCCCGGGCCGCACTCATAAACCCGCGTCAGGAGCCACCCCATGACCGCCATCATCCTCCTCGTCGGCGTCATCATCGCCGTCTCCATCCTCGCGACGATTCCCAGGCTGCCCTCAGTCGGGACCCGCACCGCCGCCGCCATCGCCGCCGTCCTTGTCCTCGGACTCGCCGTCTTCGCCAGCTCATACCGCCACGTGGGCGAGAACGAAGTCGGCGTCGTCGTGAGGGAAGCCCTCGGCCCGGGCCTCGCGCCGGGCAAGATCATCGCCACCAGCGGCGAGAAGGGCGTGCAGGCCGACACACTCGCGCCGGGCTGGCACGCGGGCCTCTGGCCGGTCATTTTCAAGATGGAGACCACGCCCATCATCGAGATCGAGGAGGGGAACGTCGGTCTGATCACCGCAGCCGACGGCAAGCCCCTGCCCCCGGGTTTCATCTACGCACCCGAATGGGCTGAAGAGGACTTCGGCCGCATGATCGGCGACGCCACGTACTTCCTCGGCCCGGGCGGCGGGCACAAGGGGCCGCAAGCCTCCGTGCTCACGCCCGGCAAGCACCGCTTCAACCCCCAGCTCTTCAAGGTCACCATCGTCAAGGCCACGAACATCGAGAAGGCAACCGTCGGCGTTGTGAAATCCAACGTCGGCGAACTCCCCGCCGAGGGTGCCGCCCCCGACGCCATCGTCGACCGGGGCAGCCCCGGCATCTGGCGCCAGCCCCTGCTTCCCAGCCAGTATTACATGAACACCAACGCCCTGGAGGTCACCATGATTTCGACGGCCAAGCGCACCGTGCGCTACACCAAGGCCGCATCCCAGCGTCGGGGCATCGAGCCCGGCACCGAGGAACGCGAGATCACCGTCCGATCGTCCGATGGCTTCACCTTCCCCGTCGATGTGCGCGTCGAGTACGAGGTCACGCCCAAGGACGCGTCCCTCGTCGTCGCAAACTTCGGCAGCGACGGGCAAGAACTCAGCGAGCGCCTCAACTCCGCCGTCCGCGCCATCTTCCGCAACAACGCCGAGGGCGTCAAAGCCCTCGACTACGTCCAGCAGCGTTCGCTCCAGGAGTCCCAGTCGCTCGCCCTGCTCGTCACCGAGATGGCCAAGGTAGGCATCACCGTCACCGCTGTGCGCATCGGAGACGTGGGCGACGAAGAAACACTGGGCGAACTGCTCAAGACCCAGACCGACCGCGAGATCGCGCTCCAGGAGCAGGAGACGTTCAAGGAGCAGCAGCGGGCCGCCGAGCAAAAGAAAGAACTCGCCCGCACCCAGCAGGAAGCCGAAGAAGAGAAGCGCCTCGCCACCGCCAACTACGAGGTCCAGATCGCCGAGCAGGACCGGGAGCGCGTCATCATCCAGGCCGGCGCCGAGGCCGAGGCCATCAAGCTCAGAGCCGCAGCCCAGGCCGACGCCTACAAACTCATCGCCGAGCAGATCGGCATGAGCAACGCCGCACTGGTCGAGCTCCTCAAGATCATCGGCGAGCGTGGCATCAACATCACTCCCCGCGTCATGGTGATCAGCAACGGCGGCTCGTCCGGCGACGACGCCGAGATGACCGCCCTGATCGGCACCATGCTGGACTCGATGATCAGCCGCCAGGAACCGGACGGAAAAAACACCCCCTGACGCCGCCCGGGGTCATTCGCAGCCCCTTCCGAGCCTTTTTTCTCGACAGCCTCTCCAAAAAGGCATTGTGTCGCGTAGGCCACTTCTGGTATGCTGGTGGGGACCGTTTGCTGTCAGCGCCATCCGGGCTGGAGGCGTCCTCCGTGCCCCCGCTGACTCTATTGGATGGAGGCGACACATGAAAATGTCCAGATGCTCAGACCGATCGACCGGGAACCGCCGCGTGCGGGCCTTGGCCGCCATCCTGGGAGTGGGCGCGTCCTGCGCCGGCGCCCATGCACAATTCGAAACGGGCTTCGAGGTGCCCGAATACAATGCCAGCGCCGCCGGCACCGTCCTCACCGCCCAGCAGGGGTGGTACCTGCCCAGCACCCCCACCATCAGCACCGACTGGTTCGCGTACACATACCTCGGCAACGCGCTTGGCTTGACGCCGAACCCGCAGGGAGGCGACCAGTTCGCCGCCGGCACGGGTCAGGCGGGGGAATCGTTCGGCCGGGCCCAGATGGATGTCGCGCTCGGGACCGGCACGTGGACCCTCGCCGGCGATGTCGCCATCAGCTTCCAGGGAACGCTGCCGACCACCCAGAACGTCGGCAGCCTGTCCACCCAGCCCGGCGGCGCGTCCGCCAGGCTCATCATGCTCGCCACCTGGGCCAACACCGCCACCGCCGACGCCTGGAACGCCGACCTCGTGTACTACGACGCGGCCGGGACCTCCATCAGCGGCCCCGTGCCCGACCCCGGCTTCCAGAACCTGCAGGTCAACCATTGGTACCGCTGGTCGTCAACCTTTGATTTCGACTCCAACCGCATCGGCGAGCTGAAGATCGAGGATCTCACCACCGGCGCCACCGCGACCCACAACCCGTCGGACTGGTACCTGCAAGGCGGGGCAGCCGGCACG